>SCUY01000141.1 GCA_004322525.1 Lysobacter sp.
TCTTCCGATCTCGTAGGGGAACTGCATCACCGATGACGTCACCGAGATGCCGCGCTCCTTTTCCAGCGCCATCCAGTCGGACGTCGCATGGCGCGCGGCCTTGCGGCCCTTCACGGAGCCCGCCATCTGGATCGCGCCGCCGAACAGCAGCAGCTTCTCCGTCAGCGTGGTCTTGCCCGCGTCGGGATGGGAAATGATGGCGAAGGTGCGGCGGCGCAGCGCCTGCAGGGAAACATCGGACATGGCGTCGGCGCGCTGGGCGCGCGCGGGCGGAAGCAGGGAGGGCCGCGATTATACGGGGCCGCCCGCACCCCACGTGATCGGCGCGGCGCCACGATGAAGAAAATGCCGTGGCGGCCGTTATCCGCATCGGGCGCCGTTCGCGCCGCGGGGGATACGTGCACATCGTCATCGTCGGTGAGGAGGGAGGGCGCGCGCAGGCGCTGCAGAACGCCCTGCAGGACTTCGGGCTCGACTGGAGGGTGCGGTGGCTGGCGCACGCCGGAGGCGCGCTGACGATCCCGGGCGACGTCCGCATCGACGTGCTGGTGGCGGAGTTGCGGATCGGTGCCCAGTCCGGCCCCGACCTTCTGGAGCAGGTCCGCCATCTGCATCCCGAGGCCGCGCGCATCCTCCTGCTCGATCGAGGCCACAGTGCCGATGCAGTGCAGGCGATGGATGTCGCGCATCGGCTGCTGCGCAAGCCACTTGATGCCGGCGAGCTCATCGAGGCGGTCGAGAGCGTTTCCGAATTGCGCGACCTGCTGACCAATCCCACGCTCGTGCAGACGATCGGACGCATCGGTTCGCTGCCGCCACCGCCGCGGCTCTACCTTGAACTCGGGCGGCTCACGCAGGATCCGGATGTCGGCATCGCTGAAGTGGCTGATCTGCTCGTGCAGGATCCGGCGGTGGTCGCCAAGGTGCTGCGCCTTTGCAATTCGGCCTATTTCTCATCGGGCCGCGCCATCACCGACATGCGCGCGGCAGTGGCGCGGCTGGGGACGGGCACCATCCAACGGCTGGTCCTGGCATCGGAAACCCTGGGCGGGCCGAGCGTACCCGGGCTGGATCGCGAGGCTATGCAGGATCGCGCGCTGCGTATCTCGCGGCTTGCGGGGCGGCTGCTGACCGGGCCGAGCGCCGAGCTCGCCGCCACCGCCGGGTTGCTGACGGAGGTCGGCAAGCTGCTGCCGGGCGTGCATCGCGGTGGCCCCGACGATTCCGGCCCCCACCATGCGGAGGCGGGTGCCTACCTGCTCGGCCTGTGGGGCCTGCCGCTGCCGATCGTCGAAGCGGTGGCGTATCACCACCGCCCCGGCGCGGTCCGGATGTCGGGCTTCTGGGTGCCTGGTGCAGTGCACGTGGCATCGGCGCTGGTATGCGGCCAACCAGTCGACGAGGACTATCTGCGCGCGGTCTGCCAGCTCGACCACCTGCCGGTATGGCAGGCAATGGCGGACTATTCCCCGGAACCGGCCTGACTACGGGCTGCCGTCATCCAGCCGCAGTGGCCCGCGGGCATCGTGCAGTAGGAAGGGCACCGATTCGAGCCGCAGCCCGCGGTTGAGCTGCACCACGAAATGCAGATGGGGGCCGGTGGACAAACCGGAATTGCCCGAACGGGCGATCACTTCACCGGCCTGCACCCACTGCCCGGTCGCGACGCGAAGGCTGCCGGCGACGAGGTGGGCATAGAGCGACATGCTGCCGTCACCATGGAGCAGGCGGACGGTGTTCACCCGGTCGCTGAAACGTTCGGGGTCGAGGCCGCCGGCACCGGCACCGTCGCTTACCTGCATAACGATGCCATCGCGCGCGGCGAGCACGGGCGTGCCCACTGGCGCGGCAAGGTCGAGCGCGTGACGGTTTTCGTCGTCTGTATGGCTGAAGCCGCCGTTGAAACCCTGGTCGATACGCAGCGGCGCCGCGAGCGGCAGGAGATAGTCGCCCGTGGCTGCCATCGCGCGCGGGTCGCCCGGAATGGCCCGCAACGTGAAGTCAGCTGCCGACAGCGCGGCCGTCGTTTCGATGAAGGCGAGCACGATGCGTCCGCGGGGCGGCAGGATCGTTCGCATGGGAAGCCCGGCATCCGGCCCCGGCTCGAAACCCGGCGCGGCCCACAGTTCGACTTCGACCGGGCCGGCAAGCCGGTTCAGCGCGACAACCTGCATGCCCGTGCCCACAGGAACGAAATGCAGCGCGACCATCGGCGCGGGTGTGGATGGGACGTTGTCGACCTGGCGATCGCGATTGGCCGCGCTGTGCGCCGGAGGCCATGCACCAGCCAGCGCGAGCAGCGCGATCGTGCCGACAGTGGTGGCGAGGCGGCCCATGTCAGCGCGTGCAGCGATCACCTAGCTGCAGTGAATGCGCGATGTCGCGCAGGTCGAAAGCCGCGAGTGCCCGGTCGTCGTGGATGGCGTAGAGCGCGCCGGCGGGAAAACTCGGCGTCGATGCCGCATGCAGCGCGACGCCATCGGTATGTGCCGTCACCGTGCCCTTGAAGCTGCCGCGTGGAGCGAGCGTCACCCGGTCGAACAGATGGAAGACGGTAAGCGGCGCGAGCTGGTCGACGGTGATCCAGTAACCACTGCCGTCCGCGCAGGACCACAGCGCCACACCCTCGGCCTGCGCGGTGAATGCGTCCTGCGGCAGGCTGCGCCCGGTATAGCGGCCCGACAGCGTGTATTCGCGCAGGGTCGACGGACGATTCGCCTCCTCGTCCGCGATCAGAAGGCGGTCGTTGTCGGCGTCGCCCGCGATCGATTCGACCACATGCAATGCGCCGGCCGCGCTGGTATCGCCGAACGCGCCTGCATAGCGCGCACTCAGGTGGCCGTCGGGCGTGAGCTGCACGCGGTAGCGGCGCACACGCTGGGAGAGTTCGGCGATCGGCGGAACCTGATCGTGCCGCTTGCCATACATGAAGCTGTCGGTGACATAGACCTGCAGCTCGCCGGGCCCGGTTTCGTCGAGCCACAAGCCATAGGGGCTGCGCAGTTCGTTCTCGCCGAACATGGCCACGGGGTGGAAGCCGGGCAACGACAGCACCTGCACGCGGTGATTGTCCCGCTCGACCACGAACACGAGGTCGCCATGCACGGCGATTCCGTTCGGGCGGCTGAACTGGCCGGGGGCGCTGCCCTCGTTGCCCACCTCGCGCAGGCGCTCGCCGCTGTCGCCGTCGTAGACCACGAGCCGATGCATGGACTTCGCCGTCACGATCACCCACGTGCGGCCGTCTTCGGTGGTCCAGCTGGCGGGCGAATCGAGCTCATCGGCGGGGCTTTCCACCGAAACAAAGCGTTCGGGAAGGGTCTGCACCGGCGATCGGAGGGCAGGCGGCTGTGCCGGTGCAGGCGGTGCCACGGCGGCCGGGGGCGTGGCGCAGCCGGCCAGCGCGGCAGCCGCCAGGATGAGGCCGGGGAAGCGCTGCAGGTCCATGCCCGTGAGTGTACGGACCCAGCGCCCGGCAGACGATGATTTAATCCATCGCTTCATCGCAATGGAGCGATTGACATGTCGGGGCGTGATGGGCAGACTCGCCGCATCCATCGAGACCGGCTGAGGGACAGGCCCACAGACGCCGGGGCAACCAGCGCATCCGCGCCAGGTGCCAACTCCTGCGGCGTCATGCCGGAAGATGGTTTGCAGTGCCTGCCGCGAGGTGGGCGCCCGCAGGCTCGATGGCCCGTCACCTTTGCCGGAGCCCCGCCATGAGTCCTGCTCTCCACGCCCCACCTGCCTGCGCGCCGCAGGCCACGCCCGATGCCCCCACCGGGCGTTCATTGCCGCCGGGCCAGCGCGGCAGGTTCGATGTCGACCTCGTGCTGCGTCATTCCGGCCGCCACCGGATCGGTCTGCGCTTCGAGCGCGCCGGCACCTGTGGCGCGCCGGTGGTGTTCGTCGCCGGAGGCATTTCGGCCGGGCGTCATGTCATCGCGAACCGGGCCGCCGCGACGCCGGGCTGGTGGCAGGCGCAGGCAGCACCGGGAAGCGTGCTCGATCCGGCGTCGGTGGAGTTGCTCGCCTTCGACTGGATAGGCGCCGACGGTGCGCTCGATGCGGTGATCGACCCCGCCGACCAGGCCGATGCGATCGCCGCGCTGCTCGACCATCTCGGCATCGGCAGGCTGCATGCCTTCGTCGGTGCGTCCTATGGCGCGATGGTCGGGTTGCAGTTCGCGGCGCGCCATGCCGGGCGCGTCGGGCAGGTGGTGGCGATCAGCGGCACGCATCGGGCGCACCCGTACTCGAGCGCGTTGCGGGCACTGCAGCGTCGCGCGGTCGTGCTTGGTTCATTGCAATGCGATGCCCTCGACGGCCTCGCGCTGGCGCGTCAGCTCGCGATGCTCACCTACCGCACGCCGGAGGAGTTCGCCGAACGCTTCGGGCCGGCGGTGGTCACCGACGGCATCGTGCGCGTGCCGGCCGAGGACTACCTCGA
>SCUY01000018.1 GCA_004322525.1 Lysobacter sp.
ATATGGAGGACGCCGAATCGCATCGTCGCTTCTACGACGAATACAACGCCGTGCTCGTAGAACTCGTAGTGCGACTGGAAATGCCGCTCCGGGTTCATGGCCACGAAACCCATGTGCTGCAGGAAGCCTGGATACACGCGGCGCCCGGCCCCCGGATAAGGCGCCGGCACCGGATGGATCAGCTGCGATTCGAACCACCACATCGGCTTGTACACCGCCAGGTCGTTGACCTTGGTCGGGTTCTCGCGCGTGTCGATCGGGCCGCCCATCATCACCAGCGAACGCGGCGTGGCTTCGCCGCGCGCGGCCATCAGCGAGACCGCGGCAAGCACCGGAACAGTCGGCTGGCAGACGCTGATCACGTGCAGCTGTTCCGCGCCGATGTGGCGGATGAACTCCTCCACGTAGAGCACGTAGTCATCGAGATGGAAGGGGCCCTCACCTGCCGGGACCATGCGCGCATCGACCCAGTCGGTGATGTAGACGTCGTGGTCGCGCAACAACGTGCGTACGGTGTCGCGCAGCAGCGTGGCGTGGTGGCCCGACAGCGGCGCGACGACGAGAACGGTGGGGTCGTCGGCGAATGCCTCGACGCTCGCGCGGTCGTCGGCGAAGCGCTTGAAGTGCAGCAGGCGGCAGAAGGGCTTGCGCAGAGCCACCTGCTCGACCACGGGAAACTCGCGGCCTTCGACTTCAACCGTGGTGATGCGGAATTCGGGTTTTTCGTAATCCTTGCCGAGCCTGTAGAACAGCTCGTTGCCTGCCGACACCTGCGCCGCTCCGGGCATCGCCGACAACCAGCTGCCATGCGCGCCGAAAGCCTTCGACATCGCGTCGGCCCAGTAGGTCATCGGCGCGAGCCAAGCGCGGCCGAGTTCGTGCATCTGATACAGCATGGAATTCCCCCTGTTGCAACGCAGCATAGCGCAGGCCCGCGGAGCTGGAATGTGAGCGCGGTCCACCCTGTTCAGACGGACGTTTCCAGCGCGGCGGGCTCATCCGCCAATGCCGGGGAGAGCCACAGGTGCGAACCCAGCGGAACGAACCCGGCCCGCGCGAACCGCTCCCGATAGAAGCGTGCCGGGCGGGAATGGAAACCGGTGGTGTCTCCTTCCACTTCGTCCTCACGGGTGAAGGTTTCGAGGAACGCCACTCCGCCGCAGAGTTCGGCCAGGCCCGGGAGGCCGCGGTCAAGTTCGCGGGTTGGCAGGTAGTGCATGACATCGCTGCAGACCAGCAGGTCGGCGGGTGGCGCGGGCCGCAGGTGGGCGAAATCCGCGAAGTGCGCGCGATGCAGGCCGCGCCGCCGGCCGAAACGATCGATCGCGTACTCGCTGCTGTCGAAGCCGAGGTAGGCCGCCTTCGGGCGCAGCTTCTTCAATGCGGGTTGCCATGCGCCTTCGCCGCAGCCGATGTCCAGCACGCTGCGCAGCGGGCGTTCGAGCCAGTACTCGGCGGTGGCGACCGCCATCGCGACCTTGCGCACGAGCCGAGCCGCGCCGCCGATCGCCTCGCGCTTCAGCGCGGGATCGCGATACCAGCGTTCGAAGTAGTCGCGGTCGTACTGCTTGGTCATCGATGTCCCGTGTCGGTGATGCGGGCAGGGGCCCGTGCGGCGCATGGCATCCTAGCCGTCCCGAAACCCGACCGCGGCGCCATGGCCTATCTCTGGACCAAGACCTTCCACCTCGTCTTCGTGATCGCCTGGATGGCGAGCGTGTTCTACCTGCCGCGCATCCTGGTCAACATCGCCGAAGCCGGCGATTCGCCCGCGGTGCGCGAGCGGCTGGTCCTGATGGGGCGCCGGCTCTACCGTTTCGGCCATGCGGTGTTCGGCGTGGCGGTGGTGCTCGGGCTGGTGCTCGCGTTCGGCGGCCGGCTGATGCCCGGCGCCCCTGTCTGGTTCGCGCCGGGCAACGGCTGGCTGCACGCGAAGCTGGCACTGGTGGCGTTGATGCTCGCGCTGTACATCGTCACCGGCCGCTGGCTCAAGCGCGCGGCGGCGGGTGGCGCATTGCCTTCCGCACGCCTGTTGCGCTGGTTCAACGAGATCCCGGTGCTGCTGCTGGTCGCGATCGTCTACCTGGTGCTGGCCAAGCCGTTCTGACGCGCACGTGCTGCGCGCCCACTCGATCGCGCAGCACCCGTCAGCTTTTCGGCGGCAGTGATGCGGGCATCGACACCGGCACGCCGTTCGCATCGCAGCCGCCCGCCCTGCAGGCCGCGGCGCGCAGCTTCGGCGTCGCCTGCAGCAGGATGTGGAAGATCGCGTTCTGCTCGAGGTTACCGCGCACCGCGGCGCTGCCCGGGCCGGTCGCCCAGATGCCGACGTCGTCGCCGCCATGCGTTTCGTTCGACAGGGGCGAGATCGTTTCCTGCATGTACGACGGCGCGGTCGTATCCACCCGGGTCAGGTCCGGGCGGTCCTGCGCGGCACGCGGGCTCTCGATGATGTGCGGATAGTGCTTCGACCCCTCGGGCTGCTTGTCCGATGCGCCGACGTAGCCGGGCCCGTTCGCGTAGTTGAGCGTGGTGTACGGCCGGCCCAGGCCATCGAGGCTCTGTTCGACCGTGCCGTCCGCCCGGTGCCCGTGCACCGTGCCCAGGATCGGATTGCCGCGCACCGGGTAGCCGCCAAAGCTCAGCGTATGCGAATGGTCGGCGGTGACGACGATCAGCGTGTCATCGGGCGAGGTCGCCGCGACCGCCGCGCGCACCGCGTCACTCAGCGCGATGGTCTCGCCCAGGGCGCGATAGGCATTGCCCTCGTGATGCGCATGGTCGATGCGGCCGCCTTCCACGAGCAGCACGTAGCCGTTGGGATTGCGCGAGAGCCGCGCGATCGCCGCGCGCGTCATCGATGCCAGGTCCGGCTCGCCGCCGGCATCGCTGGGGCGGTCGTGTTCGTAGTGCATGTGGCTGGGGTCGAACAGCG
>SCUY01000142.1 GCA_004322525.1 Lysobacter sp.
TCACGTTCGGCATCGGCACTGATGGCTGCGCCAGCAACAATGACCTCGACATGTTCGGCGAGACACGCACCGCGGCACTGCTGGCCAAGGCGGTGGGCGACGATGCCTCGGCGCTGGATGCGGCGAGCGCGCTGCATGCAGCCACGCTTGGCGGCGCGATGACGCTCGGCCTCGGCACGAAGATCGGTTCCATCGAGGCAGGCAAGCAGGCCGACCTCACCCTGGTGGATCTCGGAGTGCTGGAAACGCAACCGCTGCACCACGTGATCTCGCAACTGGTCTATGCGACCGGCCGCCACCAGGTGAGCGATGTATGGATCGCGGGTCGGCGCAGGTTGCGTGACCGGCACCTGGTGGACATGGACGTCGACCGGATCATCGCCAATGCCCGCCAGTGGCGCGCGCGCATCGCGGCGATCAGGACATCGGCATGACTGGCCCCGGGGGGAATTTCCGGCAGGACGAACTAGATCGCTTCGGCGCGCTGGCCAGCCGGTGGTGGGATCCGGCCGGCCCGCAGAAAGCGCTGCATGCCCTGAATCCGGTGCGCCTGCGCTATGTCGCCGAGCGCTCGCCCTTGCAGGGCGCACACCTGCTGGATGTCGGCTGCGGTGCCGGGCTGCTGAGCGAAGCGATGGCGCGGGCCGGCGCTGACGTGACGGCGATCGATCTTTCTCCTGAGCTCGTTCGCATCGCCCGCTTGCATGCGCTGGAAACGGGCACGACGGTCGACTATCGCCTTCAGTCCGTGGAGGACCTCGCCAGCGCTGATTCCGCGGGCTTCGATGCGGTGACCTGCATGGAGATGATCGAGCACGTCCCGGACCCGGCCGCGATTATCGATGCCTGCGCCCGTGCCCTGCGCCCGGGGGGGCGACTGTTCGTGTCGACGCTCAACCGCACGCCGGCCGCATTCGCATTGGCGATCGTCGGCGCGGAATACATCACGCGGCTGGTGCCCAAAGGCACCCACCAGTACCGCGACTTCGTGCGCCCGTCGGAACTGGCGGCGTGGCTGCGCGCGGCCGGGCTGGAGCTGGACGATGTCAGCGGCCTCGCCTACCTGCCCGTGCTCGATACCGCGCGCCTCACGCGTCGTACGGACGTCAACTACATCGCCTGCGCGCGCAAGCCAGAATGACCGGGCGGAGATTTCCGGCCGTGGTGCTGTTCGACCTCGATGGGACGCTGCTCGACAGCGCGCCGGACATGCTTGCGGCGATCAATGCAATGCGCGCTCGCCGCGCCGTGCCAGCGATGGCGCTGGATTCCCTGCGGCCGCATGTCTCGAAAGGGTCGCGCGCGATGGTCGCGGCGGCGTTTCCCGATGTGGACGCAACAGTCCGCGAGCAGTGGATCCCTGAATTCCTCGAGGCTTACCGCAGTGTGCTGGGGACCCATGGCGCGCCCTTCGATGGCGTGCCGGAACTGCTGGATGCGATCGAGGCGGCGGGTTCGCGCTGGGGCATCGTCACCAACAAGCCCGAGTCGCTCGCCGCCGCACTGATGCCGATGCTGGGATGGTCGTCGCGCTGCAGCCTGCTGATTGGCGGTGACACGCTGCCATTGCGCAAACCCGACCCGTTGCCGCTGCGCGTGGCGGCCGAACGCCTTGGCATCGCTCCAGCCGACTGTGTCTATGTGGGCGATGACGAGCGTGACATCGTTGCCGCGCGTGCGGCTGGAATGCCCTCGATCGCCGCGCTCTGGGGCTACCGCCTCGACGGCGACGACCCGGCTGCATGGCAGGCGGACAGCCTTGCCGGCCGGCCGGAGGATCTGCTGGATGCAGCGCTCTGGCCGCGATGAACACGGCCAATTCCATTGATCCGTCGGACGATCCAGCGCATTTCGTCGCCAAATGGCGCGCCGACTGGCCGGAGTGGGCGATCGCCGAGGTATTCCTGCCGACGGTGATGCGCGCTCGCGTCGATGCCTGGCAGGCCCTCCAGTTCGAACTGCTGGACGCCGCGTGGGGCGGCGCCGATCCAAGGCCGGGCGAGGCCAAGCTCGGCTGGTGGATGGATGAATTGCATGGCTGGTCGCTCGGGCGGCGGCGCCACCCGCTGGGCTCGGCGCTTCAGCGTGGGTCCGCGGGTTGGGGCGCGATGGCCGCGACGATCCCGGCATTGCAGGCTTCACGCCGCCGGCCGGCCGATGGCGGGGACGCATGGTCGACGCTGCATCCCGTCGCGGCGGCCGCCGCAGTGATCGAAGGCGACCTGTTCGCGATGCCGAGCGGCCCGGCCGATCTCACCGCTGGCTGGCTGCATGCGCGCCTCGCACGCCATCCCGACAGCGCGGTACCCCAAGCGCTGATCGATGCGGACGGGCCGGAGGCTTCGACTTTCGCTTGGATGCGCGCGCTGTGCGAGTACTGGCCACGCACCACGGGCGCCGGCCGTTACCGGCGCCTGGCCAATTCGCTCGCCCGCGCGCGGCTCATGCGTGGCGAGGCGGCTCGACCACTCCATGCGGGCACCACCCTGCTGACCTGCTGGCGTGCCGCGCGGGACTGATCGTTCCGGCGTGACGCGGAAGCGCCATGGAGGGCACCGTTAGAATGTGCGTTCTCCAAGGAGCTGCCGTGACGAATCCCCTATCGTCTGCGCCGCCGGTGCAGGGCCTGCCGGACGTCGCGCTGGATCGGGCCGCCCTCGCGCGGCCACTGGATCGCGTGGGCATGGCCAATATCGCGCTGCCGGTGCGCACGCGCTCGGCAACGGGCGAAGCCATGCAGGTGCCGGCGAGCGTGGACGTCTTCGTTGACCTGCGTGATCCCGAAGCGCGCGGCATTCACATGTCGCGGCTGTATCTGCGCCTGCAGCATGCGTTCGCCGCAGAAGAACTGACGCCGGCGGGGCTGGAGCGCGTGCTCGAAGCGCTGGTCGATACACAGGCCGGGCTTTCGGAGAGGGCGTGCCTGGCGATCCGTTTCGACCACCTGCTGTTGCGTCCGGCGCTTGCCAGTGCGAATGCCGGCTGGAAACGCTATCCCGTCGAAGTTGGCGCGCAGTGGGACGGGCACGAAACTCGCATCGACCTCCGCGTAGGTATCGAGTATTCCAGTACATGCCCGGCATCGGCCGCGCTCTCGCGTCAGATGACAGCAGAGGCATTTGCGCGGATGCAGGGCGATGGGCCCGTCGATGCTGCGCTGGTAGGTGACTGGCTGCGTTCGGATGCGGGGCTGGTCGCGACTCCGCATGCGCAGCGAAGCCGTGCGGATGTGTGCGTCCGCCTGGCTCCGGCGCTGCCGGCCTTGCCGGTCGGCGCGACCATAGACCGGGTGGAAGCCGCGCTCGGCACGCCGGTGCAGACCGCGGTGAAGCGCGTGGACGAGCAGGCCTTCGCCGCGCTCAATGCACGCAACCTGATGTTCTGCGAGGATGCCGCACGCCGCGTCGCCGCGTCGCTGGCGACAGATCCGTGCGTGAGCCGGTTCGATGTCACCGTCGCCCATTTCGAGAGCCTGCACGCACACGATGCGGTCGCGACCGTCGGTGGTTCCGGAGGGGCCGTTGGCTGATCGAGGGCGATCCGTTCGGCTAGGATCAACCGGGGAACAGGGGAGGGGCCATGCAGCTGCTGCGTGGATGGTTGGCGTGCGGGCTGGCGGTGCTGCTGATGCTGGCACCCGTCACCGCGCCGGCGCTCGAGCTCGAACTGTCCCGTCTCGCAGTGGATGCACCGGCCGATGCCGTGATCTCGGGGCGCCTGGATGCCGGTTTCGTTCGCGTCCCGGGCAATCCGCCCACCATCTTTGAAACCAGCGGGCACGCCGCGTGGTGGCGGGTTCGCGCGTCCAGCTCCGTGCCTGCTGCCGGGCAGCCACATCTGGTTCTGGAAGCCCCGTACCTGACACGCGTGGACGCCTGGATTCCCGGCGGGGCCGGCGTGGCGACGCACGCCACCCGGGGGCTGCGCACCGATGACCGCTACTCCTCCCGGGCCCATGTCTTCCCGCTCGAACGCGGCCTGCAACTCCGCGATGCGATCTATCTGCACGTGCAGCCACGCGGCGCGGTGCCGATGGCGATCTCGGTGATGCCCCGTGATGACCTGCATCGGGCCGACCTGCGCCATGTCGCCTGGCGCTCGGCCATCCTCACCACGCTCACGGTACTGGCGATCCTCGCCCTGTCGTTCTGGACCGGCGTCGGCGACCGCAGTTTCGTATTCCTCTCCGCCACGCTCGCCTGCGCGGCGCTCTACATCGCGATCATGGGCGGTGAGATCGGCGGCCTGCCATGGATCGGTGAGGCCATGCTCGACGGCCCGCAGCCGGCGCGCGCGGTGGCTTCGCTGGGCTTGGCGATGAGCAATTTCTTCATGTGCCGCTACCTTGACCTGCGACGCATTGCCCCGCGCCATGCGAGGGTCCTGCTGGGCATCGGATGGACCATGTGCGCGCTCGCCGTCGCCAACGTGCTGGCCGACTATCCACCGCTGGCCATGCTCGGCAACGTGCTGCTCGCGGTGTCGTCGATCGCGGTGATGGGCTCGGCGCTGGTGGCGATTCGGCAGGGCAGCCGCCCGGCCCGCTTCCTGCTCGCTTCGTGGTTCCCGCTGATAATTACTACGCTTCTCAAGGCGGCCGAAATGAGCGGTTGGACGGCGCCTGTGGAAGGCCTCGGGCACGGTCTGGCGATCAGTTTCGCGCTGTCAGGCCTCCTGCTCACCATCGGCCTCTCGGACAAGATGCTGCAGTTGCGGCGCGATCGGGACGAAGCCAGTCTGCGCGCGACCGTCGATCCCCTGACCGCGATGCTCAACCGTCGGGCCATCGACCAGGCCGCGCGCGAGGAAGTGTTACGTGCGAAAGCGACCGGACGGACGTTATGCGTCGCGTTCATTGATATCGACCGCTTCAAGGCGATCAACGATACCTATGGGCATCACGTCGGCGACGATTGCCTCCGCTTCGTGAGCCAGCGCATCCGCAACCAGTTGCGCGAATCCGATCTGCTCGGCCGATATGGCGGCGACGAACTGCTGCTCGTCATGCCCGACACCCAGGCATCACAGGCGATGGCGATCTGCGAGCGCGTCCGGATCGCGGTGAATTGCCGGCCGATCATTATCGAAGGCGCGTCCGTACCCTGCAGCCTCAGCATCGGAGCGGCAGAGCTGCGGGTCGGCGAGCCGATGGAACGGCTGCTCGCGCGGGCGGACAAGGCGCTCTACGTCAGCAAGCGCGCCGGCCGCGACCGGGTCACAGGCGATGCCTTCGAACCGGGCCGGGCGGGCATAGCGTCGTAAGCGGGTCGTTGCAACCAGCGGGTTTCGCATTACGTTTGTCTGGCCGGATGCGTCGCTGCGGACCAGCCTGTACGCGGCGCCGGTCAGCGTCGGGGGCGGCTACCGCGTTCGAGCACCAGTAGCGGATCGATCCGCACATCGAACCAGTTCATTCCCCAATGCAGGTGCGGGCCGGTCGCGCGTCCCGTCGCGCCAACGGCGCCGATCACGGCTCCCTGCGCGACGCGCTCACCGACGTGCACGTCGATGCGCGACAGATGCAGGAAATTCGAACTGACACCGCGGCCATGATCGAGAACCACGGTGCCGCCGGTGAGGTACAGGCCGGGATCGGCGAACGTCACGATGCCCGCGGCCGGTGCCCGCACCGGTGCGCCTTGCGCTGCCGCAATGTCCATGCCGCTGTGCGGCGCGCCTGGCGTGCCGTTGTAGACGCGCTGATTTCCGAAACGCCCGCTGATGCGTCCTTCCACGGGGCGCATGAACGGTTGCAGGTAATCATCGCGTGGATCATCGCGTCCCCGTGCCGCGGCGACACGCGCCTGTTCGGCTTCGATGCGCGCAGCGATCGCCGGTGGAGGATTGACGGTCGACGGGGGTACGCCATCGATCCGCTCGATTGGCCAGTCGCGCGGCACGATCGTGATCTGGACCACGAGCGGCGTCGCGCCCGGCCGCTCGATGCGTATAGGCGACAGGCCCGTGGCAGTGCGGCCGATTCCGAACACGATGGCACCGTCATCAGCCACCGAGATGGTGCGGCCACCGAACAGCACGCGCGATCCGGTGGGGACACGGCCGGTCACCAGTTCCCCCTGCGCGGCACGCGTCGGCAGGTCGACGCGCGAGGTGACCTGCACGGCCGGGCGCGCGGGCAGGGGAAGTGCCGCGGCACCGGCGCAGGCCGAAAGCAGGCCGGTAACGGCATACACGAGGAATTGGTGGCCCCGAGCGCTGGATGGCGATGGAGAGCCGTCGCGTTCATGCCTCATTCGACGCGGCCTTTGGTGCACGGCGGGACCGGATCGAGGCCGCCTGGATGGAAGGGATGACAACGCAGCAGGCGCCTTAACGCCAGCCCGCTACCACGCGCGGCACCATGCGATGCGATCGCCTCCATCGCATAGACCGAACAGGTCGGATGGAAGCGGCATCGCGGCCCGAGCAGGGGGCTGACCCAGCGCTTGTAGCCACGCAACAGGCTGATGAGGGTTCGGTCGATCACGGGGCCTTGATGGCGCGGCTCATCATGATGGCGCCGCGCCGGAACATGCATCCGGCGCAATACCGTAAGCGAACCGGCTCGTCGATGTGTGATTGCGGCAGTTCGCAGTGTGTGCCGCCGCGGTTGCCGCGGCTGGTGTGGGAGGGTATAACAGCGCGCTTTCCCGCCTCAGGGAACAAGAAGGACAGATACTCGTGGCAACCAAGAAAACCGCGAAGAGGGCCACTCAACCGGCCCGGAAGGCCGCGAAACCGGC
Organism: Lysobacter sp.; assembly: GCA_004322525.1. GTDB lineage: Bacteria > Pseudomonadota > Gammaproteobacteria > Xanthomonadales > Xanthomonadaceae > Cognatilysobacter. The sequence goes on from SCUY01000142.1 coordinate 6,744, forward strand.
TGCAAAGAAAGCGGCGCCCGCCCGGGCATCGGGAAAGCCGGCTGCGCGGAAGCCGGTGGCGAAGAAAGCGGCGGCGAAGGCGCCGGTGAAGTCGCCCAGCCGTCCGGCAGCTACGAAGAAAACGGCAAAGAAGGTGGTCAAGCCTGCGGTGGCGAAGAAGCCCGCGCCCGCCAAAAAGGTGGTTTCGAAGGCTCTGCCGCCAGTGAAGAAATCCGCCGCCCGCAAGGCGCCGGTGGCGCAGCCCAAAGCACCGGCGTCCGGCCGTACCCCGGCAGCAAAAACGGATAGACGGAACGCGGAAGCCGGCACCGAACGGAGCCCGGCCCCGGCACCCTCTCCGGCGCCGAAGAACGCGGGCCGGGGTGGCAAGGTAATGGAGACGGCGGCTGGAAGCGCGTCGCGCAGCACCACACGCGTGGAGTCGATGAGCAAGACAAATACGAAAGCCATCGCGCAGGCCGCCGCGCCCACGAGCGTTGCGAATGCCGATGCAGCCACCGGGCGTCGGGTCGGAAAGGTAGCGGTCGCCGTAGTCGCCAACCGGTCTTCCGCTGCTGCTCCGCGTTACCCCCGTCGGGTCGTCGAATATCGCACCGACGAAGCTACCGGCCGCCCCGTCGTGCCGGACGGCTACAAGCCGCGCAATGACGAGGAATACATGAGCCCGCTGCAGCTCGAGTATTTCCGCCAGCGCCTGCTGCAATGGCGTGGGGATCTGGTCGAGGAATCGAAGCAGACGATCGAGAACCTGCGCGAGGAAGTTCGTGACGTTGGCGATGAAGCCGAGCGTGCCACGCGCGAGACGGAGAACTCGCTCGAGCTGCGTACGCGCGACCGTTATCGCAAGCTGATCAGCAAGATCGACAGCACACTTAAGCGCATCGACTCGGGTGACTATGGTTTCTGCGTCGATACCGGAGAGGAAATCGGCCTGGACCGTCTTGAAGCCCGGCTTACCGCCGAACGCACGATCGATGCACAGGAGCGCTGGGAACACCTGCAGAAGCAGATGGGCGACTGAGCGCAGGCATCGGTGAATGGCGAACAGGCCCCGCGGATGCGGGGCTTTTTCGTTGTCGCCTCAGGTTGCGACGGTTGCGTGTCCCCTTCGGCATCAAAACGCGTGATACCTATGCGTTAAACGTGGTCAATGTGCCCGCCTCGTGGCGTTGCTCAACGCAGTTCGCGCAGGTCGAGCTTTCGTAGCCGGGGTGCTTTCCATGCAGTCACCGCCACGACGCCAAGCGTCACGAAGCCACCCAGGACGACAGACGGAACCAACGTCAACAGGCGTGCCATCGCACCGGAATAGAACGCGCCGAGCTCATTGGATGAGCCGATGAAAATCCCGTTGATCGATGAGACGCGCCCGCGCATTTCATCCGGCGTCGCCAGCTGCAGGATGGTTGAGCGCAGCACGACGGATATGCCATCGAACATGCCTGACAGCAGCAGGAACGCAGCCGAGAGCCAGAACACTTTCGACAGGCCGAAGCCGATGATGCACAGGCCGAATCCCGAGACCGCGGCAAGCAGGATCGCGCCGGCATGGCGCTCGATCGGCCGGCGTGCCAGCCAGATGCCGACGAGCACCGCGCCCAGGGCAGGCGCGCCACGCAGGATGCCCAGTGCTTCGGGGCCGCGATGCAGTACCTCCTCGATAAACGCCGGCGCCAGCGTGATCGCGCCACCGAACAGCACCGCGAACATGTCGAGCGCGAGCGCACCGAGCAGGATCTGGTGCCCGAACACGAAACGCACGCCTTGGCCGATGCTCGCGAAGATCGGTTCGCGTTGCAGCACTGGTGCTGGCTCGGTCACGCGCAATGACATCACCGAGAGCGCGGCACCGATGCCCAGCACGCCGGCTGCTGCATACGTGACCGGCACGCCCAGTGCGCCCACCATCGCGCCCCCGATGGCTGGGCCTATCACCAGCCCGGACTGGAACACGATGCTGCCGATGCCGGCGCCGCGCGCGAATTGCGCCCGGGCCAGTACGCGGCCGAACAATGCGTTGTAGACCGGCCCCAGGAACGCCCGCACCGTGCCAGCGAGCGCGACCGCGCCATAGATCATCCACACGGTCGATTCCCCCGCATACCGGATCGAAACGATCGCCAGCATGCCGGCGGTCAGGGCGAGCCCCGTACAGGCGGCCATGCCCAGCCTGCGGCGAGGGAGATGATCGACGAGGTAACCGGCGAACGGAGCCACGCAGAAGTAGGGGAGCACTTCGGCCAGGCCCACCAGCCCGAGCATCAGCGGGTCGCGCGTCAACTGGTACACCTGCCAGCCCACCGCGACCGACACGATCTGGTAGGAGAGGATCGTCAGGAT
>SCUY01000004.1 GCA_004322525.1 Lysobacter sp.
GCTCTTCCGATCTGATACTGCCGGACTTGCCCAGCAGCGCGACGCGCAGTGATTCGGCCGCCTCGAGCGTGCCGGTGGCGGCGATGTCGGCCAGCGCTTGCTGGGTCAGGGACTGGATGTCGGTCATTTCCGGTGGATCTCCGCAGTGCAGCAGGATCGCAAAACCGACCCCGGCTTCGGCCAGGGACAGGTGGCCGAATTTCGCTCCCGTCGCGCGACGCGAGGGCGTTCGACATGGCGCGCGGCAGTGCCGCGCAGGCACCATGCCTCACCCCCAAAACGCACATGGGGAAGGACTTGCGCCCTTCCCCATGCGTGAGGCTTCCGGCGAGAGCCCGCATGAAGTGCGAGCCTCGCTATGGCCTGCTTACGCGGCGAGCGCGCCCTTCGCCTTCTCGGTCAGCACGGTAAACGCCGCGGCATCATGCACGGCGATATCGGCCAGCACCTTGCGATCGAGCGTGATACCGGCCTTGAGCAGGCCATTGATGAAGCGGCTGTAGCTCATGCCGTTCTGGCGGGCAGCGGCGTTGATGCGCGCGATCCACAGGGTACGGAACTGGCGCTTGCGCTGCTTGCGGCCGATGTAGGCGTACTGCAGGGCCTTGGTGACGGCCTGCTTCGCGACGCGGAACACCTTGCGACGGGCGTTGTAATACCCCTTCGCCTGGTCGAGGACCTTCTTGTGACGGCGACGTGCTTGGACGCCGCGCTTGACTCGTGCCATTTTTCAGTCCTCCTCAGAGATAAGGCAGCATGCGGTCCAGACGGCCCGCATCCTCGGCACGAACATGGTTCGTCTGCCGCAGGTTGCGCTTCCGCTTGGTCGCCTTCTTGGTGAGGATGTGGCTCTTGTTGGCATGGCCGCACTTGTACTTGCCGGAAGCGGTCTTCCGGAAGCGCTTTACTGCCGCCCGATTCGTCTTGATCTTGGGCATTGCGATGTCCTTTCGGATGGTCTTGACTGGCCTGGGCGGCAGCTTCCGCAGTGATGCGGTCGCCACGCTTTCCGTCCTGCCCCTGCCGGCGGTTGGTCTACGGATCGGCGGGCCGACCGTGACGGGTCCTCGTGCCTCGCGGCACATCCCCGGCGAACCGGGCCGCGCATTGTGCACGACTCGTTAATCCCGTGCAAATTGAAGGGCTTGCGTAGGCCAGAGCACGCTTCGCCGGCAGGCACTCCGCTTACATCTGCATCGGGGCACACCAGCCGCTAAAGCCGAATGCGGCAGGTAACCAGGCCAGGCCAGCCGCGTTCCTGCCGTTACGCCGCTTCGGCGAACAAGGCCCGCAAACTGAACGGCCCGCCAAGGCGGGCCGTCCGGGAACGCAGGCGTCGCTTACTGCGCCTGCTTTTTCTTGGGTGCGATCATCATCACCATCTGCCGGCCCTCAAGGCGAGGGCGGGACTCGATCACGATGTCCTCGCCCAGGTCACGCTCGATCCGGGCGGCCATTTCACGGCCCAGCTCCTGGTGGCTCATCTCGCGACCACGGAAGCGGATGTTGACCTTGATCTTGTCTCCTTCCTCGAGGAAACGCCGCATGTTGCGCAGCTTGATCTGGTAGTCACCCTCGTCGGTGACCGGCCGGAACTTCATTTCCTTGATTTCGATCTGCTTGGACTTCTTCTTGGCCTCGTTGGCCTTCTTCTGCTGCTCGAACCGGAACTTGCCGAAATCCATGACCTTGCAGACCGGCGGGTCCGCATTGGGCTGGATTTCAACGAGATCGAGGCCTTCGTCCTGGGCCATGGTGAGCGCTTCGTCGCGCGTGAGCACGCCGATCATTTCGCCGTCACTGCCGATCACTCGGACTCGGGGGACGCGGATCTCGCTGTTCTTGCGGTTCGGCTTTTCGAGCGTACTGATGTTGCAGTCTCCAGGTAGTTGACCGGCGCCAGCGGCACCGGTCGTATCGGCAGCGGGGCCTCAGAGGGCCTCGCCTTGCAGCCTCGCGGCGAACTGGTCCGGGGTCATCGATCCCAGGTCCTCGCCTCCGCGGGTCCGCACGGCGATCATGCCGTTCTCCTTCTCGCGGTCTCCGACCACCAGCAGGTACGGCACGCGCTGCAGCGTGTGCTCGCGGATCTTATAGCCGATCTTCTCGTTCCGCAAATCGGAAAGGACCCGGAAGCCTTGATTCGTAAGGGTTTTCCGGACCTCGTCCACGTACTCGGCCTGGGCGTCGGTGATGTTCATCACCACCGCCTGCACCGGCGCCAGCCAGCTGGGGAAAACGCCCGCGTGATGCTCGATCAGGATGCCGATGAAGCGCTCCATCGAGCCAACGATCGCCCGGTGCAGCATCACCGGATGCCGCTTCTGGCTGGTCTCGTCGACATATTCCGCCCCGAGGCGGCCCGGCATCATGAAATCGACCTGCATCGTGCCCAGCTGCCACGTGCGGCCGATGGCGTCGCGCAAGTGGTATTCGATCTTCGGGCCGTAGAACGCGCCCTCGCCCGGCAGCTCCTGCCATTCCACGCCCGCCGCGCGCAAGGCGGTGCGCAGCGCATCCTCGGCCTTGTCCCACGTCGCATCGTCGCCGAGGCGATTGTCGGGACGCAGCGCGATCTTGATCTGGATGTCCGTGAAGCCAAAGTCGGTATAGACGTCGAGCGCTTGCTGATGGAACGCGCGCACCTCGGCTTCGATCTGGTCCTCGGTGCAGAAGACGTGGCCGTCGTCCTGCGTGAAGCCGCGCACGCGCAGGATGCCGTGCAGCGCACCGGAGGGCTCGTTGCGATGGCAGGCGCCGAACTCGCCGTAGCGGATCGGCAGGTCGCGATAGCTGTGCAGGCCCTGGTTGAACACCTGGACGTGACCCGGGCAATTCATGGGCTTCAGCGCATAGGTCCGCTTCTCGGACTCGGTGAAGAACATGTTGTCCTTGTAGTTGTCCCAGTGGCCCGACTTCTGCCACAGCGACACGTCGAGGATCTGCGGGCAGCGTACTTCCTGGTAGCCGCTGTCACGGTAGACGCGGCGCATGTACTGCTCCACGACCTGCCAGATCGACCAGCCCTTCGGATGCCAGAAGATCAGGCCGGGGCCCTCTTCCTGCAGGTGGAAGAGATCCTGCTGCTTGGCGATCTTGCGATGGTCGCGCTTCTCGGCTTCCTCGATACGCAGGATGTAGGCCTTGAGCTGCTTGGAGTCCGCCCACGCGGTGCCGTAGATCCGTTGCAGCTGCTCGTTCTTGGAGTCGCCACGCCAGTAGGCGCCGGAAATGCGCGTCAGCTTGAACGCCTTGAGGAAGCGCGTGTTCGGCACGTGCGGGCCGCGGCACATGTCGACGTATTCCTCATGAAAGTACAGGCCCATCTGCGTCTCGTCGGGCATGTCCTCGACCAGGCGAAGCTTGTAGTCCTCGCCGCGCGCCTTGAACGTGGCGATCACTTCATCGCGCGGGGTCACCTTCTTGATGACGTCATATTCGGTATCGATCAACTCGCCCATGCGCTTCTCGATCGCGGCGAGGTCATCGGGGGTGAACGGGCGCTCGGTCCAGATGTCGTAGTAGAAGCCTTCATCGATCACCGGGCCGATCACCATCTTGGCGTCCGGATAGAGCTGCTTCACCGCGTGGCCGACGAGGTGCGCGCAGGAGTGGCGGATGATCTCGACGCCTTCGGCATCCTTCGGCGTGATGATGCGCAGTGTGGCGTCGTGGTCGATGACGTCGCAGGCATCGACGAGGCGGCCGTCGACCTGGCCGGCCACGGTGACCTTCGCAAGCCCGGGGCCGATTGACGCGGCGACATCGGCGACGGAGACGGGACGGTCGAACTCACGGCGGCTGCCGTCGGGAAGCGTGATGGCGATCATGGGGTTCCGGAAACGATGCCGCGGCGCGGCATGGAGACGGCCGGCGGGAGCCGGCGGCGGGAGGTCAGCGATGGGCGATGGGTGGGCTCATGTCGCACGCTCGGCCGGCGTTCCCGCCAGCCACCTCGGACTCGGGCGCGACGACAGGCCGCGCAGGTGGCCATGGTTGGGCAGCGCGAAGCCCAAGTCAACGCGCCTCCTGTCGGACCGGAACGGCCGTCCATCCCTGCATGGATGCCCCGGACCATTACCGGACGCGCGCTTCACGGCGCCTTCAAGCTCACCATCGAGACTGGGCACCAGCCGAAACCGGGGATTCCCATGACCACGAGCATGCAGCCGACCGTCCTCACCGAGCGTGAGCTCTCTGCTCTGCGACTGCTGTCGATGGATTCGCGGGCCAAGATCGACAAGACGCTCGAGGATGACCTCTTCGCCAAGGGGATGCTGCAGTCGGCGTGGGATCGCGCGCTATCCCCGGCAGGCCAGCACGCGATCCACATCGGCCGCAAGGGCATGGTGCCGGGCCTCGACAACTAGGCACCCACGTAGCGGCAGCGGGTGATCAGATCAGGGCGCGGGAGGCATTGCGGCCTTGCCGGACGACGGAGTCGCCAGATGCCAGCGGCCGAACTTGTCCTTCACGCCATCGCCATTGGTGGTGCCTGCGCCACTGTCCGCCGCGTAGCGGTACAGCGGGCGGCCATCGAAAGCGACCTGGGCGCTGCCGTCGGCACGGGTGATCGTTGCGATTTTCGCGCCTTCCAGTCCCGGGCCGCCGCTGGGCTGGACACCCGTCGACACCACCGGCGGCCAGCTTCCGACACAGTCTCCGGTGCATTTGCTCCCGTCGGTATCGCCTTCAACGAAGTACAGCGCATTGCCGGCGGCGTTGGACAGGTAGGCACCACGCGACCCCTGCGCGAGCACCAGCGTCGCGCCACTGGTGGTGGCACCGGGCATCGAGACAGGACTTCCCGCGCCCGGCCCGACCGACGTTACCGGGGCGGTGGGCGGGCCAACGTTCGGTGCAGCGGCAGCGGAGTCCGCTCCGCTCGCACGGTCGGTGGCGCCGTCCGCGAGGGTGTCCCGGTTGCCCTGCCCCGGCTTGCAGCCTCCGAGCACAGCCACCAGGCCCAACACACTCGCCGCCAGCATCGTCATCTTGTGCATCGAAGCCTCCTCGTTCTTGACAGCCATGGATAGCCCAGACGGCGTGAGCGCGGAGTCTCGATCAGCTTCGACGCGACCGCTTGTGTGCGTACATCTGGCTGTCGGCATCGCGCAGAATTTCCTCCGCCGAGGCTCTGCCGTCATGGATGACCCAGCCGATGCTGCACCGGATGGGCAGGTGCACGCCGTTGACCATGCGCGGCTTCCCGAGCTCGTCCTCGATGGCAGCCGCCACCGACCGCACGTCGCGGCCCGCATCGCGCAGCGACGCGAGCAGCACGACGAACTCATCGCCTCCAAGACGTGCGACGACGTCGGTGTCCCGCAGCGCATCACGCAGAACACCGGCCGTGGCCCGCAGCACTTCGTCACCCATCGCATGTCCATGCGTATCGTTGATGTCCTTGAACCCGTCCAGGTCCAGGAACAGCAGGCCGAACCGGTGTGGCTGTCCCGTATGCATCGCGCATACCGCCTCCAGTTGCGCCTCGAAAGCCGGGCGATTGGGCAGACCGGTCAATGAATCGAGCGACGCGGCATCCTGATACATGCGCGCTGTCGCCTGGGTGTCCAGCAGCGCGTCATGCAGCCGCCGCAACAGGCCTGCGTTCTCTTCGAGCGCGAGCTGACGGCCCAGTGCGCCACCCATGGCATTGCCGATCAGGCTGACCGCCTGGGCATCGATGTCATCAAAAGCGTGGGGCACCGAGGAGCAGACCTCGAGCACTCCCAGCACGGCATCGCCGTAGCGAAGCGGCGTCGCGATCAATGAATGCAGCTGGTGTCGATGGCGGGATCGACCGGTAATGCGGTCATCCTCGAATGCCGAGTCGCTGCGTAACGCGACATGGCGCGTCAGGCAGGCCCGCGCGAGCGTTTCTCCGTCGCTGTAGGCATCACGTTCCAGCGTCTGCATCTGGCCACGGGCACAGGCCACGACCGTCTCCGCCTCGGCGCCATCCAGCAGCACCACGCCACCGGTGGCGCGAGTGAGTTCGATCACCTTTTCGAGCGCATCCTCGATGAAATGGGCGGTCTCGCCCGGATGCTCGGCGATGCCAGCCAACGTCGCCACGAGGCTGCGCAGCCGCAGGATTTCACTGTCTTTCGCCGATGAGGAACTCCAGGGCAGGCCCCGGGCATGGCGGGTCCGTCCGGGTGTCAGCACGATTCGTCATCCAGCATGTGGTCGACCCGATGATGCCGCGCCAGACATAAAACGTGCGTGAGCCAGACCTGTGCCGGGTTCACGGTTTCGTTGATGAACGGGCGGCTTTCCCCGCGCGATCATGCACATCGACGTCGAGCAGCACCGTGATCTGTTCGCCCGTCGTGACCGATGTGCAGGCGAGACCCTGGCGCGATGGCAGTCGGGACGCGAGTTCGTCCAGCGCGGCGGAAGGGAACCGGCAGCACACCACTCCGTCGACGACATGCATAGCGAATGTCGTGCCAGCTTCGATACGGATCGACCACGCGGCTCCCGCTTGAAATCGCAGCGTCAGGTCGATGGCCCGGCCACCTTGCAGTGCCTCGAACTCGGCCATACCGAGCCTGAGCCTGAGACAGCCCGGCTGCAGTTGCACCTTCATCGCGGCAGGTTCCGCCAATCCTGCGGCGTGTTCACGTTGCGCAGAGCGGCGAGGCCATCACCTGCCGGAAGGTCGATTCCATCCACCGCGGCATGCAGCGCATGCATGGACACGCCCGCCGGGCTGCGTTGCATCAACCGGGCCGTGGCCGCTTTGAGGGAGCTGTCCACCCTTGCCGCCCAGGGCAATGGCTGGCCTGCAAAACGCGCGGCGCGATGGCCCTGCAAGCCCGCAAGCAGCTGCAAAAGCAGCAGGTGGTCGAGACCGGTCATGTCGACCGCGACAAACAGCGCGTGCGTCGCAGGTAGCGCCGATGCCACGCTTGCGATGCCGCCTACCGGCCCCAGACCGGGCACCGTGTCCTCGATGCAGTCATATCCTGCATAACAGCCGCTCACCAGCACGCGCGAGGCGCCGGCGTCACGCAACAGCTGCACCGCATGCTCGAGCAGCGATCTCCCATCGAGCTCCAGCAGTGCCTTGTCCTGTCCCATCCGCGTGGAGCGTCCGCCGGCCAGCACCACTCCGATGAACGCCTGGCTCATCGTGTCTCGCATAGCGAACAGCCTTCGCTCCACTCGCTGCTACCGTCCACGTAATGTTCCTGCTTCCAGATGGGAACGGTGTGCTTGACTGCTTCGATGATCGCGCGGCAGGCGCGAAACGCTTCGTCGCGATGGGGCGTGCCGACGGCGATCACCACAGCGATACCTCCAACCTCCAGGCGGCCCTTCGAATGCGCGATCCATGCCTTCATGGAAGGCGTGGTGTCCAGCATCGCGGCGGCGGCGATTTCGCGGAAGCGTGCGAGTGCCAGAGCATCGAACAGGTCGTAGCTCACGCCCGTAACGCGCCGGCCATGGTTGAGGTCGCGTATGCGGCCGACGAACGCGGCATATCCGCCAAATGCGGGGTCGGTGACGAAATCGAATGCCGCGGCGATATCAAGCGCTGCGGACGCACTGTCGACGATCATGACGTGGTGCGCCACCTCAGCCTCCGCTGACCGGCGGCAACAGCGCGACGCGCGCATCATCGGGCAGCAGGTCGGCATCACGAAGAAGCGTCGATTCATTCGCGAATGCCGAGCGCGCGACCAGGGCGCGAAGCCCGGGCGGCCAATGGGCCTGGGCATGGGACTGCACCGCGGCGCGGAGAGCCGCGATATCACCACCGTCGACAACTACGTTGATGCACGGCGAGGGCGCGGCGTCGCGGAAAGCACCGAACAGCTGGAGTTCAATCACTGTCATGTCAGCTCTATCGGCTCCAGGTGCCCGCGGCCCACGACCTGAACGCACGTGCCTGCGTCGATCTGCTTCACATCTGCGGCAATGACCGCCCAGGCATTTGCCTCGAGCAACGGCCGGATGCGGAAGGACTCCTGTCCATCGAGCAGATGCACGCCAAGCCTCCCATCGGTGTCCAGCCGGACACGCGCCTTGAGGTGCATCCGCAACGCAGGGCGTTTTTCATACCGGGCCGCAAGAGGAAGCAACAAGGGCTGCTCGGTGCTCATGCCGAGCATCGCGCGGATCACCGGCTCGACGAAAAAACGCATTCCCACCGCGGTGGACGCCGGGTTGCCGGGAAGCCCGAAAAACAGCATGCCTGCGCACAGACGGGCCGCGAGGATCGGCTTGCCCGGCCGCATGCGTACCTTGTGGAACAGGACATTCGCTCCGGCGCGTGTAAGCGCATCGGGGATGAAGTCGTAGCGGCCCATCGATACCGCACCGGTACTGACAACGATGTCGACCTGTTGCGACATGGCATCGCGCAGATGCGCGGAAAACACATCCGCATCGTCACCGATGGTGCATACGCCTACGACTTCCGCACCCGCAGCCTGCAGCCTGGCCCGCAGGAAACAGGCATTGGAATCGCGTATCTGCCCCGGGCGCAGCGGTATGGCCGGATCAGCCACCAGCTCGCGTCCGGTGGTGATGACCACCACGCGCGGGCGCCGCCTGGCATCGATGCCGGCAACCCCCAGCGCGATCAGCAGCGTCTGCATCGCCGCATCGACGCGATCACCCGCAACGGCGACACGCTCGCCGGTGCCGACATCCTCGCCGGCATGGCGAAGATGCTGCCCGCGCGGCACATCCACCTGCAACCGTATCCGCGCGGGGCGCCCGTCTGCGTGCATCGAGACGACCTCCACCTGCTCGATCGGCACGATCGCGTCGCAGCCAAAGGGCATGCAGGCCCCGGTCATCACTTCCCATGCGCCCGCTGATGTCACTGCGGGCATCTCCCCTGCCGCGCATTCACCCTCGACGTCGAATTCGCTGCCCGCTGGCACCACGCCGGCTCCGCCAGGCAAGGCAAAACCGTCCATCGCCGAATTGTCGAATGGCGGAAGCGGCCCCGGTGAAACGATATTCGACGCGAGGATCCGTCCAAGCGCCTGCTCCGTAGGCATCTGCTCGGGGGGAAGCAGCGGAGCCTCCGCGAGCACACGCGCCAACGCATCCTCGTAGTCGATCACGCGTGCCCGGCTCCATCCATCATCGCGACCGCATGCGCGAGCACCGGTGCGAGAATATCGATGCCCTGTCGTGCAGCCCGCGGGCTGCCCGGTAGCGCGATCACGAGCATGCCGTCCAGCTTGATGGCGCGCGCGCGGCTCAACCACGCAAGCGGAGTGAAGTAACGGCTTTCACTGCGGAAGAATTCGGCGAGGCCTTCGACCTCGATGCCGCCAGCCTGCAGAAGCGCTTCCGGCGTCCGGTCACGTGGGCCAAGCCCCGTGCCACCGGTGCACAGGCACAGGCGGATGCATTGCCCCGACAGCTCGACGAGCCTGGCACGCAGCGGATCGACGCCATCAGGCAGCACTTCCGACGTAACGTTCGCGCCAAGAAGCCGCAACGCGTCGACCAGCACTGGCCCCGCACCATCCTCCGCTTGGCCTGCATGCACGCGATCGCTCAGCGTGATCACATGGCAGGCGATCCCATCCAGCCGCGCGATGCCACGCGGCCGGTAATGCGCTACCTCGTCATTACTCATGCCTAGCGGATGTCGCCAGCAACCCTTCTTCCCGCCTTCCTTGAAAAGCAGGCGCACGGCCTCGATCGATAGCGCGGGATCGACTGGCTTGGTGAGGTCGTACAGCGTCAGCAAGGCGGCGGCGGCCCCCGCAAGCGCTTCCATTTCAACGCCGGTGCGTGCCTCGGTCGCCACTTCGCAATAGACGCGGATCGCCTGCCGCTCCGGCACCGGCACGCATCTCACCCGCACCAGTTCGAGCAGCAGCGGATGGCACAGGGGCATCAGGTTCGATGCCTGCTTCGCCCCCTGCAGCCCGGCGATCTCGGCCATCACCAGCGCATCGCCCTTCGGCAGGCGGCGCTCGACGATCGACGCATACGCCTCCGCACCCGCCAACAGTTCACCGACCGCGACCGCACGCCGCCGCGTAGGCCGCTTTCCGCGGATGTCGGCCATGTGGAATGCATCGCCCGGCATGCTCAACCCCCGATCGATGCAAGATGCGGCGTGATCCCGCTGTTGCCCTGGTGCAGGCCATGGCCCGATGCCTTCAGGCCCAGTTGCGTGCTGATCAGTGCGACCAGTTCATCGCGATCGTCATCCTGCTGCAGCAGCGGCCGCAGCGGAACCCCGGATTCCCCGAACAGGCACAGGCGCAGGTCGCCGCGCGCGGTCACGCGCAGACGATTGCAGCCGGCGCAGAAGTCACGCGAATACGGCGCGATGATCCCGATGCGGCCGGCATACGAGGGATGCATGTAGTCGATCGACGGACCGGCATCTGGTGCACGCACCAGGCGCAGCCAGCCGGCATCTTCCAACTGCCGCTCAAGGGTCGTTGCCCGCACGTGGTGGCGCTCGAAATAGGCGACGTTGTCACCCGTGCGCATGAGTTCGATGAAGCGCACGCTCACCGGCCGCTCCGCGATGTAGTCGAGCCATTGCGGCAAGGCATCGTCAGTGAGGCCGCGCAGCAGCACCACATTGAGCTTTACGGCGGTGAAGCCCAGTGCGAGCGCGTGGTCGATGCCACGCAGTATCTCGTCGAGGCGGTCGTGGCCGGTGATCGCGTGGAAACGCGCAGGATCGAGTGAATCGACGCTGACGTTGAGTGCGTCGAGGCCCGCGGCGTGCCAGCCGGCCACATGGTCCGGTAGCCGGCAGCCATTCGTGGTGAGGGCAAGCTTGGCGATGCCCGCCACCTGCGCAACATCGCCGATGATCGCAGTGAGATCCTTCCGCAGCGTTGGCTCGCCTCCTGTCAGTCGAAGCTTGCGCATGCCGACGGTGGCGAACGCGGTGACCAGGCGAACGATCTCGTCACGCGCCAGGAAACGGGGGCGCCCATCGGCGACATAACCATCGGGCAGGCAATAGCCGCACCGGAAGTTGCAGGCCTCGGTAAGCGACAGCCGCAGGTAGGGGAACGTACGACCAAGAGGGTCGGACAGGACGCGCATCACACTCCTTCCACCCGCGCCGGAATCAGGGCAACGGGCATTGCAGGGCTTCCAGCTTACCCGCTCAGGCCATGCGCATGCCGCGTGCACAGCTGTCGTTGTCATGGAAATTTAAAAGACGGCTCATTGCCCCGTCATCGGAGGGCATGACAATCGCCTCACCTGCACTGGGAGATGACGGATGGAACGCCAGCCCAGCCCGACCCGCCTGCTCCGCCGGATCCGTCGAGCCCTTGCGGCCGTCGCCGGGCTTACCCTGATCCTCATCGTCGCCGCCTGCCGCCTCGGCGCGACCAGCCGTCTGCTCGCTGCGGCAGGCGTGGTTGCCTGCCTGGTGGCCTGGGTGCTGCTGCTCGATGTTGAAGGTCGCCTTGCTGACCGTCTGGAGCGGCGAGGAAACCGACGCGTGGCGCCAGGCCCGCGGGGTCGCGCCCGCCCGTCGATGCGTTCGCTCGACCGCCCGCGCCGCCGTCGCGCTGCCTGATCGCAAACCCCTCCGGCCCTGCACCCGTCACTTCGAGGCAGCCCCATCACAGAAACAAAAACGGCAAGGCTCATAAAGCCTTGCCGTTCCGTCACGTAGTGTGGTGGGCGGTGAGGGTTTCGAACCCCCGACCCCTACCATGTCAAGGTAGTGCTCTACCGCTGAGCTAACCGCCCATGCGCCGGACCGCTGCTACCCGGCGAAGGGCGCACAGTGTAGCCAGCCTGCCGCAAGGCGGCAAGGCACTGCGTTCAAGCCACGAAGCCGGCTTCCTTCAGCTTGCGCAACTCGTCGCGCGCATTCGCGGCGGCCTCGAATTCGAGGTCGCGTGCATGCTGGTACATCTTCTGCTCCAGCGCCTTGATTCGCGAGGCCAGCTGATTCGGGCTGAGGGCGGCATAGTCGGTTTCCGCCTCGGCCACCCGACGCGATTTGCCCTTGCCGCGGCCCTTCACCTCATCCGGATCGGAGCGCGCGCCCTCGAACTGGTCGACGATCGCGCGGACGATCGACTGCGGCGTGATGCCATGTTCGGCGTTGTACTCGACCTGCTTCTGGCGACGGCGGTCGGTCTCGTCAATCGCCAGCTTCATCGAGCGGGTGACGGTATCGGCATACAGGATCGCCTTGCCGCGCACGTTGCGCGCGGCCCGTCCGATCGTCTGGATCAGCGACCCGGCAGAGCGCAGGAACCCTTCCTTGTCCGCGTCGAGGATCGCAACGAGCGAGACCTCCGGCATGTCGAGGCCTTCGCGCAACAGATTGATGCCGACCAGCACGTCGAACTTGCCCAACCGCAGGTCACGGATGATCTCTACGCGCTCGACCGTCTCGATGTCCGAGTGCAGGTAGCGCACCTTGATGCCGTGCTCGGCGAGATATTCGGTGAGGTTCTCGGCCATGCGCTTGGTGAGCGTGGTGATCAGCACCCGGTCGCCCATGGCGACGCGAAGGCTGATTTCACCCAGCACGTCGTCGACCTGGGTCGCGACGGGACGGATCTCCACCGCCGGATCGATCAGGCCGGTGGGCCGCACCAGCAGTTCCACCACCTCGCCTTCGGACTTCGCGAATTCGTATTTCGACGGCGTTGCCGAGACATAGATGGCGCGCGGCGCGCGGCCTTCCCATTCCTCGAACTTGAGCGGCCGGTTATCCAGCGCGGATGGCAACCGGAAACCGAATTCGACCAGTGTCTCCTTGCGTGAGCGGTCGCCCTTGTACATCGCGCCAATCTGCGGAACGGTGACATGCGACTCGTCCACCACCATCAGCGCGTCGGGCGGGATGTAGTCGAACAGGCACGGCGGTGGCTCGCCCGGCATGTGCCCGGTCAGGTGGCGGCTGTAGTTCTCGATGCCATTGCAGAAGCCGACTTCGGCCAGCATTTCGAGATCGAACTGCGTGCGCTGGGCAAGGCGCTGGGCCTCCACCAGTTTGTTCTGCGCATACAGCACTTCCAGCCGCTCGCGCAGTTCGTCCTTGATCGCATCGAGCGCCTCCAGCACCGTACGACGCGTAGTCACGTAATGCGATTTCGGATAGATCGTATAGCGCTGCATTCTGCGCATGACTTCGCCGGTCAACGGGTCGAATGCCGACAACTGCTCGATCTCGCCATCGAATAATTCGATGCGCAGGGCTTCGGAATCGCTCTCGGCCGGATGCACGTCGATCACCTCGCCCCGCACGCGGTAGGTACCGCGCCGCAGCTCGGTGTCGTTTCGGCTGTACTGCATCTCGGTGAGCCGGCGGATCAGCTCGCGCTGGTCGATGCGCTCGCCACGCACCATGTGCAGCACCATGCGGTGGTACTCGCCCGGGTCGCCAAGACCATAGATCGCGGACACGGTGCAGACGATGATCGTGTCACGCCGCTCGAGCAGGGCCTTTGTGGCCGACAGCCGCATCTGCTCGATGTGTTCATTGATCGAGCTGTCCTTTTCAATGAACGTGTCGCTCGACGGCACGTAGGCCTCGGGCTGGTAGTAGTCGTAATAGCTGACGAAATACTCGACCGCATTGTGCGGAAAGAACGACCTGAACTCGCCGTACAGCTGCGCCGCGAGCGTTTTGTTGGGCGCCATCACGATCGTCGGCTTCTGCACGTTCTGCACGACGTTCGCGATCGTGTAGGTCTTGCCCGAACCCGTGACGCCCAGCAGCGTCTGGTGCGCCAGCCCCGCTTCGAACCCGCGTGTCAGCCGCTCGATCGCCTGCGGCTGGTCGCCCGCAGGCGAATACGGGGAAACCAGCTGGAAACGACCGGGCTTCTCCACGTCGCTGTGCATCGTGTCGGCAGGCATTCCTCGGCGGGGCTGCAGTGTAAGGCGACAGCGATGAATGACGCATGGGGTTTTCCTACATGCGGGCGTGGTCTTGCCCGGCAGCCAGCGTGCGGGCCGAACGGAACACTGGCATCACCACGGAAGGAGATACATACATGTACCGACGGACATCGGGATTCTCGCTGATCGAACTGATGACGGTGCTCGCTGTCATCGCCATTCTCGCCGGCATGGCAGGGCCTGCCCTTGCACGCACGGTGGAGCGGCTCCGGGCCCGTGCCGCGGTCTCCCAACTGGCAAATGACATCGCGAGCGCACGCATGACGGCGGTTGCCCGCAACGAAGCGGTGACGCTGTGCCCTTCGGTCGACTTCAGGCGGTGCACGGACCGGCCGGACTGGAGTTCCGGCTGGATCGTCTTCCTCGATGGCTCACGCTCCCGGCAGCCCGCGCCCCGCGACATGCTGGCAACACACGAAGCGATTGGCCATGGAATACGCCTGTCCGCGTCCACGGGCCGCACGTATATCCGGCTGCAGCCCGGTGGGTGGGCGTCTGGAACGAACCTGAGCATCCGATCCTGCGCCGATGACCGGGGCATTGCCCGGCTGGTGATGAACAATGCCGCCCGGGTAC
>SCUY01000005.1 GCA_004322525.1 Lysobacter sp.
GCCGCGACGCTCCTGCTGTGGCTCAACGGCCGCGTGGCGGGAGTGAGCGGCATGCTCAACGGCGTGCTGTTCCGGCAGCGCGGCGACCTTGCCTGGCGGGTCGCGTTCCTCGCCGGGCTCATCGGCGCCGGGGGTCTGTATCTGGCACTGGTGCCTGGCGCCTACGTGCCGCGAGAGGATTTTTCGCGCGGCGCGCTGGTGGTCGCCGGGCTGCTCGTAGGCTTCGGGACGCGGATGGGCAATGGCTGTACCAGCGGACATGGCGTCTGCGGGCTGGGCCGCCTTTCCGGGCGCTCGCTGGCGGCGGTGCTGACCTTCATGGCCACTGCCATTGCGACCACGTTCGTCATCCGCCACGTCTGGAGCTGATATGAAGCGCTATCTCACTGCCGCGCTCGCCTCGGGCGCCTTGTTCGGCCTCGGGCTCGCCATGTCGGGGATGACCGATCCGCGACGCGTGCTGGATTTTCTTGATCTCTTCGGCGACTTCGACCCTGCACTGCTGTTCGTGCTCGGCGGCGCGGTCATGACCACCTTCGTGCTGTTCCGCTTCGTGCTGCGGCGCGGAAGCCCGGTGTTGGCCGACAGCTTCCATCTTTCACAGTTGCGCAGCATCGACCGGCGCCTGTTGATGGGTGCCGGCCTTTTCGGCATCGGCTGGGGCATCGCCGGTTACTGCCCGGGGCCGGCGCTCGCCGGTCTGGGCGTCGCCTCCGTCGAAGCCCTGTGGTTCGTTCCTGCGATGGTGGGTGGAATGCTGCTGCACCGGCTGGTCGCGCGACGGTAGAACGGTCCGTGTGTCAGCGCAGCTGGCAATGCGGGGCGCGAGCCGCGAACATGCGCCCGGCGATGAACTCACCCGGGAATTCCATGCGGCCTGACACCCGACCTCCATGCGCGCCTGCGCGCGCGCGTCACCCATGACGTTCGGTCCCGGCCTGCGCGAGAACGCGGGGCAGTTCTCGTTGCTGGTACTGGTGAATGCCTTCGTCGGGGCGATGGTGGGGCTGGAGCGCAGCATCCTTCCGGCGCTGGCCGAGCAGGAATTCGCTTTGGCCGCGCGCAGTGCGGTGCTGTCGTTCATCGTGGCGTTCGGCATTTCGAAGGCGCTGACCAACTACTTCGCCGGGCGCCTGTCCGATCGCTATGGCCGCAAGGGCGTGCTGGTGGCGGGGTGGATCATCGCCGCACCGGTGCCGTTCCTGCTGATGTGGGCCCCGCTGTGGAGCTGGATCATCGCTGCGAATGTGCTGCTGGGCATCAGCCAGGGGCTCACCTGGTCCACCACCGTCATCATGAAGATCGACCTTGTCGGCGATCGCCAGCGTGGGCTCGCGATGGGGCTGAACGAGTTCGCCGGTTACTTCGCGGTGGCTCTGAGCGCGCTTGCGACAGGCTGGATCGCCGCGCGCTACGGGCTGCGGCCGCAGCCGTTCTATCTGGGCGTGGGCTATGTCGCGTTCGGGCTGCTGCTGTCGGTGTTCGCGGTCAAGGAGACGCGTCACTTCGTGCAACTCCCGCCTCAGGCCGACGGCCAAGCCGCGATCGCGGTCCCGACAGCGGGTGCGCTCTTCAAGCGCGTGAGTTTTACCGACCGCGAACTATCGAGCGTCAGCCAGGCGGGGCTGGTCAACAACCTCAACGATGGCATGGCCTGGGGCTTGTTCCCGCTCGCCTATGCGGCGGCCGGCGCCAGCCTGGAGGAGATCGCGCTTCTGGCCGCGATCTATCCGGCGGTGTGGGGATTGGTCCAGGTCGTCACAGGCGCGCTGTCAGACCGAATCGGCCGCAAACCGCTGATCGTCTGGGGCATGTGGTTGCAGGCCGCCGGGATCGTCATCACCGCAGCGGCTTCGCACTGGCCAGGGCTGGCGAGCGGCGCCGTGCTGCTCGGGCTGGGCACCGCGATGGTGTATCCCACGCTCCTCGCATCGATCGGCGACGTGGCACGCGCGGACTGGCGCGCCTCGGCGGTGGGCATCTACCGCCTCTGGCGCGACATGGGCTATGCCGTGGGCGCGGTACTCGCCGGGGTGGTCGCCGACCTGTTCGGGCTGTCGAGCGCGATCTATGTCGTTGCCGTTCTGACCTTCGCTTCCGGCACGCTGGTCGCGCTGCGCATGCGCGAGACACTGAGGCCACGGGAAGTTTGATCAGGCCCGGCCGGAAGCGGCGGGCTGGGCGACCCTGTGCGTGCGGTCCAAGTTCTGCCGGGAGACGGTCACGCCCGGTGGTGGAGCGCCGTCAGAAAACATGGCATGTCCATTGCATGGTTTTCCCTGTGCACCGCTGGCATCGCAGGGTTTCGCGGCGCGTACGAATTCTGTTCCGGAGCCAAGACCCAATGCCCCAGCCCCCTCCTACCGACCCGCTGCCGGTAATCGAGCTGGTCGTCCGCCCACTGCTGAGGCTGGCCCAGCACATCACGGGCATGGAATCGGCTTTCGTTACCGCGATCGACTGGAACGACCAGTCGCAGGAAGTGCTGTTCAGCGAAAACGCCGGCGCACTCCATATCGACGAAGGCGGTCGTGTCGCCTGGGGCGATTCGCTGTGCCGCTCGATGTTCCTCGCGGGCGACGTGCATACCTGCACCCTCAAGAGCACGGAACCCGCGTCGGAGGCGGTGCGTCGTCTCGACCTCGAGAGCTTCTTCGCGGTTCCGCTCCTCGAAGGCGAACGGGTCGTGGGAACCATCTGCGGCGCGAGCCGCCGCCCGGTGGAGCTCGACGCCAGCCAGCAACGCAGCCTGGAGTTGCTCGCCGCCGCCCTGAAAGCCCATCTCAGCCTGCATGCGGCACTGCGCGCATCGTCGACCCCGCTGGCCGCCAAGGAAGTGGAGCTGCAGGGCATCCGTTCGGAAATGGCCGTCAAGGCGGATGAGGCCCATCGGATGGCGTTGCTGGCCTACACCGATCCGCTGACGATGCTGCCGAACCGTCGGGCATTCACAGCGCGCTGGGAGGAAGAACTCGCGCGCTCAGGGCGCAAGCGTTTCCCGATCTCCGTGCTGCTGATCGATATCGACCGCTTCAAGCAGATCAACGACAGCCACGGACATGCGGAAGGCGATCGCGTGCTGCAGGCACTTGGCCGCGCACTCGCCGGCTTCTGCACCAGTGCCGACATTGCCGCCCGCCTGGGGGGCGATGAATTCGCATTCGCGGCGACACACGGCAACCTGCAGGACATGCTGGCGCGCGCCGTCGGGCTCCAGGAGGCATTCGCGCGGGAGCAGGCAGGCCTGCGGGAAAAGGCCACGTTGAGTATCGGTATCGCGGGGAGCGATGCAGTCAAGCGACGCGAGCTTTTCGCCAAGGCGGACGAAGCCCTGTACCGGGCCAAGCATGCGGGCGGTAACCAGTCTGCGCTGGCAGCGAATTCCCGTTCAGTAGCTACTGGCCTCTGCCAGCTGTAAGCCTGGGTACCCAGTACCCGCCGGCATGCGGTCACGCGCGCGGCGCGCACAGAACAGCGGTTGAAGCGCCAACACCCCGTTCGGGATTGCGAGCCCATGACGCGCCGCATCACTTCATGTCACATGACGTCATGCCGAATCGCGTCACGACGGATTACTTCATGCCGCACTACTTCATGCGGTAGGTGATGCGGCCTTTCGTCAGGTCGTAGGGAGTCATCTCGACCTTCACCTTGTCGCCGGTCAGGATGCGGATGTAGTTCTTCCGCATGCGTCCGGAGATATGGGCAATGATCTCGTGGCCGTTTTCGAGGCGAACGCGGAACATGGTGTTCGGAAGGGTTTCCGAAACCGTGCCCTCGAATTCGATCACGTCGTCTTTTGCCATGGGGTCCGTCGGTGGCTGGCCCACATGGGCCCGGGAAGCCGCTGATTGTGCCACGTGGCCGGCATACGGCGCAAAAGCCATAGGGCATGCCAGCCTGGTTCAGGGACTCGCAACGCACAAGGAAGCGGCTGGAAACGTACCGAAACGTTGCGTCCAGCAGCCGATCTGGCCGGGCTGCGAAGTCAGGCTGGCCACCTCGTGGAGAAACCGCGCGCGCGGCCACCGCTCCGCCCCCAGCGAGATCAGATGCGGGTTTTCGACCTGCGCATCGATCAGCGGCCAGCCCCAGGTCCGCAGGGTCGCCGCCAGCCCTGCCAGCGCGGCTTTCGACCCGTCGGGTACACGGCTGAACATGCTTTCGCCGAAGAACATCCGCCCGATCGCGATGCCGTAGAGGCCACCCACCAGCCGCTCCCCGTCGAATACCTCGATCGAGTGCGCGTGGCCGAGCCGATGCAACTCGACATAGGCGTCGATCATGTCCGCGGTGATCCAAGTGCCCTGCTGCCCACCGCGCGGGATACCGGCGCAGGTCGCGATGACCTCGTCGAAGCGGGTGTCGGCACGAATCATCCACGTGGATGCGCGCATGGCGCGCCGGAAACGACGGGAGGTTGCCAGCGCCTCCGTACGGAAGACAGCGCGTGGGTCGGGGGACCACCACAGTGGCGGCTGGCCATCGGAAAACCACGGAAAAATGCCAGCGCGGTAGGCATTCAACAGCCGGGCAGGGCTCAAGTCGCCCCCGGCCGCGAGCAGGCCATCGGGCTCCCGGCGCGCGGTCGACGCCGCGGGGAACGGGGCATCCGGGTCCACCTCCAGCCAGGGGAGCGGCTTCACGGCACACCTTGCCGGAATGGAGAACGCGCGAGCAGTGTTTCCCGGTGACCCGCGACAGCCGCGGACTCCTCCCGACACCAGTCGGCCAATGCCTCGCGGAAGGCCGGCTCGGCAATCCAGTGGTGACTGTGCACGGTCGTCGGAAGGAAACCACGGGCGATCTTGTGCTCGCCCTGCGCGCCGGGCTCGAAACGGGTCAGCCCCTCACGCAGGCAATAGTCGATCCCCTGATAATAGCAGGTCTCGAAATGCAGGCCCGTATGCGTTTCCGATGCTCCCCAGTAGCGGCCGTAGAGCGTGTCGGTGCCGCGCAGGCACAGAGCGCCAGCGATCACACATCCCGCGCGCATGGCGAGGATGATCACCAGCGATCGCGGCATCACTGAAGCCAGGTGGTGCAGGAACTCCAGCGTCAGCGCCGGCCGGTTGCCGTATTCGTTGAACGTACCGACGTAGAAACCGTGCATCGCACGCAGGTCGTCCTCCTCTGCCTCGTCGCCATGCACGATGCGGAACGTGATCCCGGCCCGCGCGACCTTCGCCCGCTCCTGGCGGATGTTCTTGCGATGCTTGTGGTCGAAGGCGCCGAGGAATCCCTCGAAATCCGTCCAGCCGCCAGCGTTGGTCCACTGGTACTGGATGTCGCTGCGGGGCATCCACGTTCCGTCGAACAGGGCCGCTTCCGCAGCGTCATGGAAGTTGACGTGGGCAGACGAAAATCCCGCGTCATTGCAGGCCGCGGCCAGAGCCATGGCCAATGCCCGTCGATCCGCCACGTCCCGCGCCAGAAGCCGGGGGCCGCTTACGGGCGAGTAGGGCACCGCGCAAAGCAGTTTGGGGAAGTAGGACAGCCCGTACCGGCTGTAGGCATGGGCCCAGGCATGGTCGAAAACGAACTCGCCATGCGAATTGGTCTTGACGTAGCAGGGGGCGGCGGCAGCCAGTGTTTCGCCGCGCCACAGCGTCAGGTGGTGAGGCTGCCAGCCCAGATGTGCCTGCAGACAGCCCGTGCGTTCAAGGCCGTGCAGGAATGCGTGGCGCACAAAGGGGTTGCCACCATCGTGCAGCGCATCCCATGCGGACGCCTCGATGCGCCCGAGCGCCTCACCCCAGCGGACCTCGACCGACGGCTCGCTCATGGCGTGCCGCCAGGCACCGCGGGGCGGTCAGGCCTTGTCGAGGAACCGTTCCGCATCGAGCGCGGCCATGCAGCCCGACCCTGCCGATGTGATCGCCTGCCGGTAGATCTGGTCGGCCACGTCGCCAGCCGCGAACACGCCGGCTACGGACGTCAGTGTCGCATCGCCCTCAAGGCCGGTACGCACGGTGATGTAGCCATTGCGCATTGCCAGCTGGCCTTCGAACAGCGCGGTGTTCGGCGTGTGTCCGATGGCCACGAAGAAGCCGTGTACCGGAATATCGCGGAACGCGTCATCGAGTGTGGACTGCACACGGATCCCGGTCACGCCCGCATCGTTGCCGAGCACCTCGTCGACGACGTGATGCCACACCGGCTCGATCTTCCCCGCCTGGATCTTCGCGTG
>SCUY01000143.1 GCA_004322525.1 Lysobacter sp.
GCATTGCTAGACTCCCCGTCGATTTCGCCACGGGAAAATGCGATGACCCCACGCCCCCTCGCCTGTGCGCTGGCTTTTGCGCTCATCGCGGTGCACGCACCCGCCGATGCGGCGCCGAGGAAGAAAGCCGTCCCCACGGCACGACCCTCCGCCCCGAATGCCTGCACCGATTTCTATGCGCACGCCAACCGGGGCTGGCTCGAGACGAACCTGCTGACGCCCGGAACCACGTCGGTCTCGGCGCTCGGCCAGATGACACTGCGTGCGCGACAGCAGCAGATCGACCTGCTCGATACCGCGATGCAGGCGCCCCAGGGCCAGGTGCAGAAGCTGCTTGGCGATTTCTGGGCCAGCGGCCTCGACGAAGCCGCGGTTGAACGTGATGGCGCCAACCCGGTCGCACCGCTGATCGCGCGCATCAATGCCATCCGCAAGCCCAAGGACGTAGCGCCGGCGATCGCCGCGCTGCATCAGGTGGGCATTCCGGTCGCCTTCCATTTCGGCGCCGACGTCGACCTCGCCGATACCAGCCGCCATATCGGCTACTTCTCCGAGGGCGCGCTCGGCCTGCCCGATCCGGCGTTCTATTCGCGTACCGACGCCGGCGCGCGCGGCGTGATGGAACGCTACCGTGCGTATGTCACGAAAATACTCACGCTCGCCGGGTCGCAGCCCACGCAGGTCGCGGCCGAGACGCAGTCCGTGATCGACATCGAGAGCCGCATCGCGCAGGCGTCGCGGCCACTCGCGGGCCTGCAGGATCCGCGCTCCAACTACGCGCCAGTACCCACCGCCGGGCTCGCCAAACAGTTCAGGGGCCTGCAGCTCGGCGAATTCCTCAAGGCCCAGGGCGTCACCGACGACCAGGTCTCGATGGCGAACCCCGCGCTGTTCACGCTGCTCGATACGCTCGCGGCGGGGCTGCCGCCAACGCAATGGCAGGCCTACCTGCGCTTCCGGGTTGGCGATGCGATGGCACCCTATCTGAGCAAGCCCTGGCGCGATGCCAGCTTCGACTTCCGTGGCCGCGTACTGGCCGGGCAGGTCGCGCCTGCGCAACGGCAGCAGGCGGTACTCGACGCGATCAACCTCGCTGCCGGGCCGATGCTGGGGCGCGAATACGTGGCGCGTTACCTGCCGGCCCCATCACGGATGAACGCGGAGCAGATCGCCGGGCAGGTGCGCAACGCATTGTCGGCGGCCGTCGACCGCGACATGCGTCTGGGCCCTGCGGCGCGTACCGAAGCCAAGGCCAAGGTCGCCGCACTGAAGATCGAAATCGGTGCGCCGCGACGTGACCTCGACTACACCGTGCAACCGATGGGACGCGGAAGTTTCGGCAGCAACATGCTGATCGCCTCGACCTGGCGGCATCGCGAGGAAATGCGCCGCATCGGCCGTGGCAATGCCGACCGCCGGTGGGACGTGCTTCCGCAGGAGCCTGCGCTGGTCTATGACGTACCGCAGAACCGCCTCATCGTGACCGCCGCCATGCTGCAACCACCGGTGCTCGACACCCTGCAACCCCTGGCCGCGCAATACGGCGCGTATGGCGCGCTGGTCGGGCACGAGCTGAGCCATGTGATCGATACGCGCGGCCGGCTGATCAACGCACGCGGCGAAGCACAGGACTGGTGGACCCCTGCGGAGACGGCGGGCTGGTCGACCCTCGCCAGCCGCATGGCCGGCCAAGCCTCGGTGCAGCCCTACCCCGAGCTTGCCGGGGTGAAACTCAATGGCGCGCTGGTTGACGACGTGCTGATCGCCGACCAGGCCGGCATCGAACTGTCGCAGGCCGCGTTCCAGCAGGCTCAGCCCGGGGCGCCTAAAGAAGTGTGGCAGGCCTTCTACCAGGGCTGGGCCCACCTGTGGCCGGAACGTCTGGGCGTCGATGTGGCGACCGAGCGCGCCGCGACGAGCACCTATCCGCCGGGGCGCTGGCGTACCAACCTGCCGCTCATGAACCAGCCCATGTTCGCCACCGCTTTCACCTGCAAGGCCGGCACGCCGATGCAGCCGACAGCGGCGCAACAGGTACGGCTCTGGCCATAGGCAACGCGTCAGCCGACCGCCGATCAGCTGACGATACGCATCCGCGGGCGCGGTGGACGCCCACCGCGAGCGGGCGGGCGCCTGCGCCAGTGGCGGATCAGGAGCCATCCGAACAGCATCCCGCCCAGATGCGCGAAATGCGCGACGCCCGGCATCGTTCCGGTGATACCCAGCAGTAATTCGACGGCGCCGTACACGATCACCAGTGTCCGCGCCTTGAGGGGAACGGGCGGAATCAGCAGCATCACGCGCTGGTTCGGAAACAGCATGCCGTAGGCCAGCAACAGGCCGAAGATACCGCCCGATGCCCCCACCGTCGGGTACGCCTCTCCGCCATTCGCGATGGTGAGGTAGCCGACGATGAGCTGGAAGATCGCGGCCCCGACCACGCACGTCATGTAGTAGATCAGGAACCGCCGCTGACCCCAGACGTGCTCCACCTGCGCACCGAACATCACCAGCGCGAGCATGTTGAACAGCAGGTGGGGGAAGTTGCCATGCATGAAGCCGTAGGTCACGACCTGCCAGGGCATGAACGGCGGGGCGCCCGTGGCCTGTCCGCTGATCGGCCACAAGGCCAGCTGTTCGAGCACGCCCCCGAGCATTCCGCCGCCCAGTGCCCACTGCAGCAGGAATACGACGGCATTGGCAATCAGAAGGCCCCGCGTAACGGGCGGCAGGTTGGCGAACATCACGGCTCCCCGGAATAGCCGCCATGGTAGCTGCTGCAGTGCAATACCGGCTATCGCCCACCGGGCGGCGGCCCCCAGAACTGTTCGTCGAGCGACGCCGTCGGACGCATGCCCACCCGCCCCTTCATCACGTGCACGCCTTCGCCACGCAAGCGGG
>SCUY01000144.1 GCA_004322525.1 Lysobacter sp.
GGCCCGGTGGGAGCCCATGCGGCCGCTGGCGATCGGGCATTAGGCCGGAAGTACGACACCGTCCGTTCGCTATTCCTCACGCCCGAATCATCCCAGCGCCTCGTACGCGCTCTCGATCACGGTACTGCGCTCGCGGAGGGCGATCCGGCGTTGCACAACGGGCGGCGGCACGCCGGGTTTTATGCCGACGGCGGCAACTTCGTGCATTGGAACGCGAGCGGGCAGGGGGTCGCCTGCATCGGCGGGGAATGGCGCAGCATGGATCCGGAGCGCCTGCATCGTGCCGTGCAACGCGATGGCAGTGTCGACCTGACGCTTACCGAGACCGGTCGGACCACGACGCTGCTGCACGTGGATCCTCATGCGCGCACGCGGACTCCGGCCAACCGCGAGCCCGTGCCTGCTGCGCACGCGGTTCCGCGGCCCGCGTACCCGGCGCACAGCGACCGTCCTCAACACGATTCGCCCGACACGACGCGACACCACGGTGTTCCACCACCACATGCGGACGCCGTGCACGCTGGACAGACAGCGCTCGCGCACCTCGGCTACACCGGCATGGATGGCAAGCTCGTTCGGATCGATGGCGCCGTCGGGCCGAATTCGCGACATGCGACCGAACAGTTCCAACGCGATCACGCACTGCCGGTCACCGGGCAGTTCGACGAACGCACCCAGCTGCGGCTCGCGATAGAAGACCGCACCATGGCGAGCAGCACGCATCCCGCGCACGCGCTTTATCGGCAGTCGCTGGATGCCGTGAGCGATCTTGACCGGCGCATGGGGATTCCGGGCGGGCAGCACTCCATCGCATTGGCCGGCGTCGCTGCGGTGGAGGCCGTGCGGGCGGGGCTGAAGCGCGTCGACCGCGTCGAGCTGGGCAAGGACGGGGTGCATGCTCAGGCGGTCGAGTTCAGACAGGGCGTCGATTTCTGGGCCACGAACCATACGTCGGCGCCTATCAAGATTGCTCACGCGGTCACGCACCCGCTCGCGGAAAGCAGCGAGCGCGCTGCCCAGGCTCTTGCGTCACATACATTCGCCAACGAACAAATCGCTAGGCAGCAAACCCCGATGCGAACTCCAGTTCTGTAGCTGGAGTTGTCGCAGGCGACGCATACGCATACGCATACGCATACGCATACGCATACGCATACGCATACGCGGGGCGGAGTGCTTTTTTAGAACGCTGTCGCTCCAAGGTCGGGAGCGAACGCGCTCCGCCGATCCGTGTCGACTTCGTAGATGGGTCAAAGCGATCAGCCTGGCGCGCCACTTCGCAGAACTCGAATCACTCCGGTCGTGTCACGCCTTCTGCGGATGCATCGCCGCCCGAGCACTACCGGGTCTCATTGTACGCCTTTAAGTTGTCCCTGACTTACAGCGTCGAAGAGTTCGTGGTGGTTGATCCCACCGGATCCGGGTTGAGGGAGCGGGTGGTAGCCGTGCCACCAATCTCTCGACGAGGCGGGACGATGGGGCTGCCGGCTACGATGTGCACCGACCCCACTGTGGACCCCGCCCATGTCGCCTTCGATGCACGCCGCCTCCGTTCCCGTCTTCCAGCAGATGCTCACCGCGCTTTCCGGCGTGCTCACCAAGGCCGAAACCCACGCTGCCGATCGCAAGATCGAGCCTGCCGCGTTGCTGCAGTCGCGCCTATTCCCGGACATGTTCCCGCTCGCGCGCCAGGTGCAGATCGCCTGCGACTTCGCCGCTAGCGTGTCGGCGCGGCTTGCCGGCGCCGAGGTTCCCGCCTACGAGGGCGGCGATGCGACGTTCGCCAACCTGCAACAGCGCATCGCCGCGACGCTCGCTTTCATCGGCGGCCTGGATGCGGCGAAGTTCGAAGGCAGCGATGCGCGTGAGGTGGTGTTGCGCCCGGGCACGCCGAAGGAACGTCGCATCGGCGGCCAGGCCTACCTGATGGCCTATGGGCTGCCGCAGTTCTTCTTCCACGTGACGACGGCGTACGGGCTGCTGCGCCACAACGGCGTCGAGGTCGGCAAGAAGGACTACATGGGCGCGTACTGAGCGCTGGCGCAGCGCCGGTAACGAGGGGATCTCCGTCAAGGCCGATGGGTCGGCACAGCCTCACCGGCGCCGCTTGCTCTCCACGCCGGCCGCACTCGCGCCATTGCCGCAGCTGACAGGCGTCGACACGCGCCGATCGAGGACGGTGGTTCGATTCGTACCGAGGGCGATGCCCGGGCGCCACAGGGCACCGCGCCGTGAACGCGTTCTCGACCCCGCCATCACTCCGGCTGATCGCGTGCCTCCGCACCATCGGGCGACTGTCGAAGGGAGCCCGCACATGTACACACGCAATCTTGGTTCGGAAGGTCTGAAGGTCTCCGCCCTCGGTCTGGGCTGCATGGGGATGTCGGACTTCTACGGTGGCCGGGACGAGGCCGAGTCGCTCGCGACGATCCATCGCGCGATCGACCTGGGTATCACCTTCCTGGACACGGCCGACATGTATGGCCCGTTCACCAACGAAGTCCTGGTCGGCAAGGCGATCGCTGATCGTCGGGACCGGGTCGTGCTCGCCACCAAGTTCGCGAACGTCCGCGGTGAGCAGGGCGAGTTCCTCGGCATCCGCGGCGACGCGCAGTACGTGCGACAGGCCTGCGAGGCCTCGCTACAGCGGCTGGGCGTTGACCATATCGACCTCTACTACCAGCACCGCGTGGATCCGAACACGCCGATCGAGGAAACGGTGGGGGCGATGGCCGAGCTGGTGAAAGCGGGCAAGGTGCGCTACCTGGGGCTGTCGGAGGCGGGGCCGGAGACGATCCGGCGTGCACATGCGGTGCACCCGATCTCGGCGCTGCAGACCGAGTATTCGTTGTGGAGTCGCGAAGCCGAGGCGGAAATCCTGCCGACGGTGCGCGAGCTGGGCATCGGCTACGTCGCCTACAGCCCGCTCGGGCGCGGCTTCCTCACCGGGCAGATCCGCAGCATCGATGATCTGGACGCGGACGATTACCGCCGCCACTCGCCGCGCTTCCAGGGCGACAACTTCCAGAAGAACCTCGACCTCGTGCAGGAGATCGAGGCGATGGCACGGGAGAAGGGCTGCACGCCCGCGCAGCTGGCGTTGGCGTGGTTGCTCGCGCAGGGCGGGGACATCGTGCCGATCCCCGGCACCAAGAAGCGCAGCCGGCTTGAGGAGAACGTCGGCGCGCTGGACGTGCGGATCACCGCCGCGGACCGCGAACGCATTGATGCCATCCTGCCGCCCGGGATCGCCGCCGGCGACCGCTACGCCGCGCCGCAGATGCAGGCGCTGGGGCGTTGAGCGGATGGGTGCCGCGTTGCGATGGAGAAAACAGGGGTCGGAGTGCACTTTCCGCCCGAG
>SCUY01000145.1 GCA_004322525.1 Lysobacter sp.
CGGGCCCGCGCAGCTCCGCCTGCAATGCATAGCGCCCGTTCGCATTCACCGCCGCTGCGCGATAGGGCAGGGAGAACGGAATGGGTGGGCCCGCGACGTCCCGCATCGTGGCCGAAGCGAGGGTGGCCTCATCGGCCAAGGGGCGCGAGAGGTCGAGAAGCCGCACGTCGAGCGTCCCGCCGGGCGGGGTCTTGATGCGTTCGCGATAGGTCGCCTCACCGCGGATCACATGCTCGCCAGCGCGCTCCTCGCCGGCCTCACGCGTGGTTCCCATCACGCCCCTCGCGTGGGGTGCGCGGCCTGCGGTGGTATCGGTATTGACGCGGCCGCCGTCGTGCCCGCCCTGGCAGGCACCGAGGAGCAACAGCAACAGCGACAGCAGCAGCCCGCTGCGCGCGGTGATGGTCGGGGTCGTTTCCGCTGTGCGCATGGCGCACCTCCGTGATCCAGCGGGCAGGCTAGGGGCGCGCATGTTCAGCCGCTGTCAGTGCGGATCACGATCGAGCCGCATCACCGGATAGACGCCGTAGCGGTCGTCCCAGGCGCGGTGGCGGCGGTAGAAGAATTCCAGCCGCGCCTGCGGGCTCTTCGCGAATTCGGCGTCCTCGCGCACACGTTGTTCGAACCCGGCACGCAGCAACGGGTCGGCGGCGAGCATCTTTTCAGCTTCCTCCTCGGCGACGTAGTCCTCCATGTATTCCTTGCGTTCGAAGGCGGGGTTGAAGAAGCCCCAGGCCACCAGCGCATCGGGCGCGCGTGGCTCCAGCAGGCCCATCAGGAGCCGCGCCCTGGGCTGTGCGATCGGTACGAACAACGATCCGGCCGGCACATCACGATGTTCGGCCACCCATTGGCCATCCGCATCGAGTCGCTGATGGCCTTCGAAGGAATCGCCGGCGAAGCCGATCTTCGTGGCATGCCACGACTGTCCATCGACATTCGCGATCGGTGCGGCCAAGCGCTCGTAACGCACGTGGTGAATATCCAGTTTCGCCGCGACCCGCGCAGCCCAGGCGGCGGGAACGAGATAGCCGGCTTTCGGCGCCACGGCGGTGATGGCTGGCACCACGATGTCGCGCAGCGGAATCTTCCAGACCTGAGGCTTCGTCTCGTCATATCGCGTCATCAGCGCGCCGGAAACCGCCGACGGCGTGCGGGTGTAGGCATAGCCCTTGAAGTCGACGATGCGGCTGGCGTCGCTGGCCTTGTAGTCAAGCGCGATGCTCTCGCCCGCGAGCCGCGTCGCGCGTTCGTCCGCCTGCGCCTCCAACTGCTGCCAGCGTGCGCCGTTCGACGCCATCTGTTCGATAACCGCTAGCACCGCATTGCGCGTGGTGCGCACGCGATGCGCATACGGGCGCCAGGAATGCGTCTCCACCAGCATGCCCATGCGATTTCGCAGCGGCATGTAGCCATGCGAGAAGCGCGGTGTCGCGACGCCGTCCTCGAAACCCGACGTCGGGTCGTCGCCGACGACGAAGGAAGGGTAGTAGGGCAGTGGCATCGCGCCGGCGCGCGCGAGGCGGTCGATGGTGCCCTGCCGCAGGTCGCGGCCGGCCGCGCGCAAAGGCCCATCACCCGAGTTGACCGGCTCGACCTGGATCGAGACGTCGTGCTGGAACTTGGCACCGTCGGTGACGTGCAGGTCGACGTAGACGGTGGGGTTCCATCGCTCGATCAGCGCGAGCATCGCCTGCATCTCCGGCGCATCGGCCTTCATGTAGTCACGGTTGAGGTTGAGGTTCTGCGCGGTCACGCGCCAGCCCATCTCCTCCGGGCCGCGCTGGTTGGGGCGGTTCCAAGCCTTGAAGCGCTCGTGTCCGTCGACGTTGAACACCGGCACGAAGACGAAGACCTGGCGGTCGAGCGCCTTGCGCGCCACGCGGCCTTCGAGCAGCTCACGCAGCGCGAGGAAACCCGCGTCCTTGCCGTCGATTTCTCCGGCATGGATGCCGCCCTGCATGAGCGTCACCGGCAGGCCGCGTTCGCGCGCGGCATCGGGTGTCAATGCACCCGATGTCGATGCGACCAGCACTTTCATGGGCCGGCCTTCGGGCGTGGTGCCGAACGTCTCGCAACGAATCGCGCGTGGATAGCGTGCGGCGAACGCATCGCACAATGCGATCACCTCGTCATAGCGCCCCGTGCGCATGAAGCCGCTGCGCTCGGAGACCGTAGTGAGCGGCGCATCCACGGCGCCAGCGGGGAAGGCGAGCGCGAGAAGCGCGATCAGGAGCGGGCGACGGGGCATGCAGCGGATCTCGTCAGGGGATACGGCATGGTAGCCGGCCACCTGCGTGAGAACATGAGGCTCATTTCGACCGTGGAACCCCGATGCGCACCCTCTATTACGCTCCCGGCGCCGCCAGCCTGCTCGTGCACTGGTTGCTCATCGAATTCGGCCTCGACTGCGAGCTGCGCCGCGTCGACACGCAGGCCGGCGAACAGAAGCGCGCGGAATACCTGGCTCTCAATCCGAACGGCGTGGTGCCCACCTTCATCGACGGGAATGGCGACGTGCTCATCGAGGCCGCGGCCATCGCGATGACGCTTGGTGATCGCCA
>SCUY01000146.1 GCA_004322525.1 Lysobacter sp.
ATCCGTGGCACGTGATAGCTCGGATACGCGTTCTTGTAGCCAGTCACCCCATGGCAGCCCTTGCAGGTATAGACGAGCTCCATGCCCCGTGCAGGGTCGCCTTTCGACGGGCCGGTGCTGGCCGCCGACGGCGCAGCGGCCTGGGCTACGGGAGCGGGCTGCTGGGCCCGCACGCCGACGGCGAGGAGGGTGGAAAAACAAGCAATGGCGGCGATCGTGAGCGGTCGCATGGTCAAGTCCGCAGTTCTCTCGTGCTGGCGGGTGGGAATTGCGACGCGCGAGGCGTGCGCACAAGCGGCCGATTATAGCCTGCAGCCTGTTTCACGACGACCGGCCCAGCCCGGAGCCGTCGCCAGGTCACCCGTGACCTTCGGCGCATGGTGAATGTGAATGCCAGTGATATACCTATCTACAACACCGGCGTACCGCTGCGTACTGGCCGGTTCGACATCGCCAAGGATCCTCCAATGCATCTCCAGTCCTCCCTTCGCCACCGCGTCGTCTTTTCCGCCCTGTTGGCGTCCTGCCTGGCACTTGCGGCCTGCAAGAATGCCGCGAAGCCCGGAGATGAAGGCCCCGATGGGGCGAAAAAGGGGCCGGAAGCGATCCCCGTCGAAGTGGTCCGGATAGGCACGCGGCCGATCGCCGCGAGCTACACCGGAACGGCACCCCTGGAGCCGCGCAGCGAAGCGCAGGTCGTGGCCAAGACATCGGGCGTCGCGCTGGTGGTGCTGGCCGAGGAAGGGCAGATCGTGCGTGCCGGCCAGACGCTGGTTCGCCTCGATGCCTCCCGCGCCGCATTGCAGGCGGCCCAGTCCGCGTCGCAGGTACGCAAGCTCGAGGCGAGCTACGCGCGCTCACGCCAGTTGGCATCGCAGAAGCTGATCAGCGCGAACGACAACGACACGCTGCGGTACGACCTCGAGAACGCGCGTGCGGTGAACCGGCTGGCCAACCTCGAAGTGTCCTATGCGAACGTGGCCGCGCCGATCTCGGGCGTGGTGGCGCAGCGTTCGATCAAGGCCGGCAACTTCGTGCAGATCAACACACCGATCTTCCGCATCGTCGATACCTCGCGCCTGGAGGCGGTGTTGAACGTGCCCGAGCGCGAGATCGCGGTGCTGAAGGCGGGCTTGCCGGTACGCCTCGCCGTGGATGCCCTTCCAGGGCGCACGTTTACCGGCACGGTGGATCGCGTTGCCCCGGTGGTCGATGCAGGCAGCGGGACATTCCGCGTTATCTGCGCGTTTCCCGGCGGCGGCCTGTTGCAGCCGGGCATGTTCGGCCGTATTCGCATCGACTACGACACGCGCATGAACGCCCTGGTGGTGCCCCGCGTCGCGCTGATCGAGGACGAGGCGGACCCCGCTGTATACGTGGTGCGCAACGGCAAGGCGGTGCGCGTACCGGTGAAAACCGGTTACAGCGAAGGTGGCTGGACGGAAGTGCGGCAAGGGCTCAAGGAGGGCGACGATGTCGTGGTGGCCGGTAAAACCGCACTGCGCGAAGGCAGTGACGTGCAGGTGCTGGGCAAGGACGCCACGACCGCTCCTGCCGCCGCGCGCTGACCGGAGCACGACATGTCGAATGCATCCGGAAAGTTGCCGTCCGAACCCGCGTCCGGTGGCGGCGTGGTCGAATTCGCAACGCGACGACGCGTCACGATCGCGATGGTCACGATCACCTTTCTCCTCTTCGGCTTCATCGCGCTGAGTGAACTGAAGGTCAATCTGCTCCCCGATCTCAGCTATCCCACGCTGACCGTGCGCACCGAGTACCCGGGTTCGGCGCCGTCGGAAGTGGAGACGCTGGTTACCGAGCCGGTGGAAGAGGCGGTCGGCGTCGTCAAGAACCTGCGCAAGCTGCGCTCGGTCTCGCGCACGGGGCAGAGTGACGTGGTGCTGGAATTCGCCTGGGGAACCGACATGGACCAGGCGGGCCTCGAAGTGCGCGACAAAATGGAGACGCTGCAGCTGCCGCTCGAGGCGAAGCCGCCGATATTGCTGCGCTTCAATCCGTCGACCGAGCCGGTGATGCGGCTTGCGCTCGCGGCGAAGAAGGAGGATGCCGACCCGGTGCGACGCCTGACCGAACTTCGTCGGTATGCGGACAACGATCTCAAGAAAAAGCTCGAGCCCGTCGATGGCGTGGCGGCGGTGAAGGTGGGTGGTGGCCTCGAGGACGAAGTGCAGGTGGAGATCGACCAGCAGAAGCTCGCGCAACTCGGGCTCTCCATCGACACGGTGATCCAGCGTCTCGCGCAGGAAAACGTGAATGTCTCCGGTGGACGCCTGGAGGAAGGCAGCCAGCGTTATCTCGTGCGTACGGTCAACCAGTTCGCGAGCATCGACGAGATCCGCGACATGCTGGTGACCACGCAGTCCGCTGGCGGCGGCGCCGCGGCATCGGCAACCGAACAGATGGCGCGGGTCGCCGCTGCCACCGGCAATGCCAGCGCGATGGCCGCTGCCGCCTCGCTGCAGAGTGCGTCGGCGGGCAGCTCCGTTCCTGCCGGTGGGGTGCCGGTACGGCTGAAGGACATCGCGACGGTGCGCCAGGGTTACCGGGAACGCGAGGCGATCATCCGGCTCGGCGGCCGTGAGGCGGTTGAACTGGCGATCTACAAGGAAGGAGATGCCAATACGGTCGCTACAGCCGATGCCATCGACGCCACGCTCAAGGACATCCGCGCGCACATGCCGGCGGACGTCGAACTCACGACGATCGACGACCAGTCGCAGTTCATCCGGCATGCCATCAGTGACGTCAAGCTCGATGCGGTGATCGGTGGCGTGCTCGCCGTGCTCATCATCTTCCTGTTCCTGCGCGATGGCTGGAGCACGTTCGTCATCGCGCTGTCGTTGCCGGTGTCGATCATCACCACGTTCTTCTTCATGGGCCAGCTGGGCCTGAGCCTCAACGTGATGTCGCTTGGCGGCCTCGCGCTGGCAACGGGTCTGGTGGTTGACGATTCGATCGTCGTGCTGGAGTCCATTGCCAGGGCACGCGAACGTGGCCTGGGGATCATGCGCGCGGCGATCGAAGGCACGCGCGAAGTCAGCATGGCGGTGGTGGCCTCCACGCTCACCACCATCGCGGTATTCCTGCCGCTGGTGTTCGTGAAGGGCATTGCCGGCCAATTGTTCCGCGACCAGGCCCTGACCGTGGCGATCGCGATCGCGATCTCGCTGGTGGTGGCGATGACGCTCATCCCCATGCTGAGCGCACTCAAGTCGCGTGGGCCTGATGGATACCCCGACGAGCCACCCACCGAGCGTCCGGTGGCGACAGGCTGGCGTCGTCCGTTCGCGGCGGGGCGCACCGGCCTCATGGCGGCCACTGCCGGCATGGTCTTCGCGATCGCGTGGGGCATTGCCCGGCTATGGCGTGGTGTCACCGCGGTGGTGGGGCCGGTGATGCGCAAGGCGAGCGATATCGCCATGTCGCTCTACGGCCCGGCCGAGCGTCGCTACCTGCGCATGCTGCCGGCGGCATTGGATCGCCCGTACCGGGTAATCGGCTTCGCCGGCGCCGCATTCATCGCGACCCTCATCGCTATTCCAATGTTGGGGGCGGATCTCATCCCGCAACTCGCGCAGGACCGTTTCGAGATGACGGTGAAACTTCCACCAGGCACACCATTGCGCGCCACCGATGCCGTGGTACGCCGGCTGCAACAGGATCATTCGGGTGATCCTGGCATCCGTGCGCTGTTCGGCGTCAGTGGCAGTGGCACGCGGCTCGACGCGAACCCGACCGAGAGTGGCGAGAACATCGGCAAGCTCACCGTGGTGATGATGAACGGGGGAAGCCGGGAGCTCGAAGCGACGGAGACCGAAAAGCTGCGCAGGACCGTTGCTTCCACGCCGGGAGCACAGGTCGATTTCCGCCGTCCGCAACTCTTCAGTTTCTCAACGCCTCTGGAAATCGAACTGCGAGGCAATGACCTTGAAACCCTCCGCGTGGCGGGCGATCGCCTTGCGCGCCTGCTGCGTTCCAATGCGCACTATGCCGACGTGAAGTCGACCGTGGAGCAGGGCTTCCCGGAGATCCAGATCCGTTTCGACCAGCAGCGTGCCGCCGCCCTGGGTCTGACGACCCGGCAGATCGCCGATGCCGTGGTGAAGAAGGTGCGCGGTGATGTCGCCACGCGTTACAGCTTCCGCGACCGCAAGATCGACGTGCTGGTACGCGCGAGTGCGAGCGACCGCGCATCAGTGGATGACATCCGTCAGTTGATCGTCACCCCTGGAAACGGACAGGTTCCGGTAAGGCTGGAGTCGGTGGCCGACGTGGTATCCACAGTAGGGCCGAGCGAGATCCATCGCGCCGACCAGGCTCGAGTGGCGATCGTCTCGTCCAATCTTCGCGACATCGACCTCGGCACCGCGATCGATGAAGTACAGGATCTGATCGCCCGCAACCCGCTGGGCACCGACGTGTCGATGCACATCGGTGGCCAGGGCGAGGAACTTGCCGACTCCGTGCGTTCACTGTTGTTCGCCTTCGGGCTGGCCGTGTTTCTCGTCTATCTGGTGATGGCTTCGCAGTTCGAATCACTGCTGCATCCGTTCGTCATCCTGTTCACCATTCCGCTCGCCCTCGTAGGTGCGGTGCTGGCGCTGCTGCTGACGCGTTCGCCGGTTTCGGTCGTGGTGTTCATCGGCCTGATCCTGCTGGTCGGGCTGGTGGTGAAGAACGCGATCATCCTGGTCGACAAGGTCAACCAGTTGCGCGAGGCGGGCGTGCCGAAACGGCAGGCGCTGGTCGATGGCGCACGCTCGCGCCTGCGCCCCATCGTGATGACCACGCTGTGCACCCTGTTCGGCTTCCTTCCGCTCGCACTGGCGATGGGCGAGGGGGCCGAGGTGCGCTCACCCATGGCGATCACGGTAATCGGCGGCCTGCTCGTGTCCACGCTTCTCACCCTGGTGGTGATCCCGGTCGTCTATGACCTCCTGGATCGGCGCCCCGACAGTTATTACGTCGGGCGGGCACGGCGCCTGCCAGCGCACGATGCGGGAGATGTCACGGACGCGCCGGCATGAGCATCGCGGAATTCAGTATCCGGCGGCCAGTCACCGCCATCATGTTTTTCATATCGCTGGTCGTGATCGGATTGATCGCCGCCGTACGCCTCCCACTGGAAGCCTTTCCCGAAGTTACGTTCCCCGGAATCTTCGTCGAGCTTCCCTATGCAGGCTCGACACCGGAGGAAGTCGAACGCACGGTGCTGCGGCCCACCGAAGAAGCGCTGTCGACGCTGACCGGCGTGAAGCGCATGGAAGGCTCGGCACGTGCCGATGGCGCGAGCATTGCGGTGTTCTTCTCCGACTGGAGCCGTGATGTCTCGATCGCGGCATCCGAAGCGCGCGAGCGTGTCGACGCGATCCGCGACCAGCTTCCCGATGATCTCAAGCGCTATGTGGTCAACAAGTTCTCGACGAGCGATCAGCCTGTGCTGCAGGTACGCCTGGCCAGCCGCGGAGACCTGACCGGCGCCTACGACATGATCGAGCGCGAGTTCAAGCGCCGCCTTGAGCGCATTCCCGGAGTAGCGCGCGTCGATGTATCCGGTGCATCGCCGAACGAAGTGGAGATAGCGCTTGACGCCGATGCGATCACCGCACGTGGCGTGGTGCTCAATGAACTGACCCAGCGCCTGCAGTCCGCGAATTTCTCCGTTTCCGGCGGCCAGATCGAAGATGGCGGCCGTCGCCTGCGCGTGCAGCCGGCAGGCGAACTCACCGACCTGCAGCAACTGCGCGATATGCCGGTTGACGCGCGCGGCACGCGCCTGGGGGATATCGCCCAGGTACGGCTCAAGCCAGCCCGCATGAATTACGGCCGCCGCCTCGACGGGCGCCCGGCGGTTGGCCTCGATATCTTCAAGGAGCGCAGTGCCAATCTGGTGGAAGTTTCACGCCGCGCGCTGGTTGAGGTCGAGTCGATCCGCAAGGATCCGGCCCTGCGGGACGTGCAGGTCAAGGTCATCGAGAACCAGGGCGAGAACGTCACCAACTCGCTCACCGAGCTCGCCGAAGCGGGGGCGATCGGGCTGGTGCTGTCGATCGCCGTCCTGTTCTTCTTCCTGCGGCACTGGGCATCCACGGCCATGGTCACGCTGGCGATTCCGATCTGCTTCGTGATGACCCTGGGTTTCATGTATTTCGCCGGCGTCACGCTCAACATCCTCTCGATGATGGGCCTGCTGCTGGCGATCGGCATGCTGGTCGACAACGCGGTGGTGGTGGTGGAAAGCATTTACCAGGAACGCGAGAAATTCCCGGGAAATCCCGTGCGCGCGTCGATCGCCGGTACGCGGCACGTGGCGATCGCATTGTCGGCCGGAACGCTGTGCCATTGCATCGTCTTCCTGCCGAACCTGTTCGGTGAACGCAACTTCCTGAGTATCTATCTGTCGCAGATCGCGATCACCATCTCGGTATCGCTGCTGGCCTCGTGGCTGGTCGCGGTGAGCCTTATTCCGATGCTGTCGGCAAGGATGAAAACGCCGCCAGTGGTGCGTAGCGGGAACGGATTCGTTCCCAGATTGCAGCGGCGTTATGCACGTACGTTGCGTTGGACTCTCGAGCACCGCGGAGCGAGTGTCGCCGGCATCCTGCTGATCATCGCCGTGAGCATCGTGCCGATGATGCTGACCAAGAAGAACATGTTCGGTGGCGATGAAGGTGACGAAGTCAACGTCTTCTACCAGTGGAAAGGGGCCTATACCAAGGAGCAGATGTCCGACGAAATCCTGCGGATCGAACAGTTCTTCGATTCCCGCCGCAAGCAGTACGACATCACCCAGATCTACTCGTATTACAGCGAGCAGGGCTGGGGTGGCACGCGGATCACCGTCGATGCAACGAAGATCCCTGACATGAAGGCGTATCTGGAGAAGCTGCGGAAGGAGATGCCGAAATCGGCGCGCGCGAATGTCGGCATCGGCGACCGCGGCGGCCCGGGTGGCGGCGGTGGGCAACCGGGCCAGAACGTACAGGTGCAGCTGGTCGGGGACTCCACGCAGACGCTCGCGGAGCTTGGGCGTGACATCGTTCCGATCCTCGCACGTCGCAAGGAATTGCGTGACGTGCGCGTCGATACCGGTGACCAGAACAGCGAGCTCGCGGTACGCATCGACCGCGAGCGTGCCGCAGCTTTCGGCTTCACCGCGCAGCAGGTGTCCAGTTTCGTGGGCCTGGCGTTGCGTGGCGCGCCTCTGCGCGAGTTTCGTCGTGGTGATACCGAAGTGCCGGTATGGGTGCGCTTTGCCGGCGCAGACCACTTCGGCGTGAATGACATTGCCGGCCTGACCGTGCGTGCGCCCGATGGCAGGGCAGTGCCGCTGATGGCGATGGTCGACGTGAGCGTGCAGCCGTCGGCGACGCAGATCCAGCGGTCGAACCGCCAGACAACGCTCACCCTCCAGGCCAGTCTCGCTGACAAAATCACCATGGACGAGGCGCGCAAGGCGATGGAGGACACGCTGAAGTCCGTGCAGCTCCCGGCCGGGTACGGTTTCACTTTCGAGGGCAGCGGTTTCGAGGACGACGCCGAAGCATCGAAACAGATGATGTTCAACCTGGCGATCGCGCTGGTGATGATCTATGTGGTGATGGCCGCCGTGTTCGAGTCACTGCTTTTCCCGTCAGCGATCATGTCGGGTGTGCTGTTCTCGGTGTTCGGTGTGTTCTGGCTGTTCTGGCTCACGGGCACCGAGTTCAACATCATGGCGTTCATCGGCATCCTCGTGCTGATGGGCGTGGTGGTGAACAATGGCATTGTGATGATCGAGCACATCAATAACCTGCGCCGACGTGGAATGTCGCGCACGGATGCGCTGGTGGAAGGCAGCCGGGAACGACTGCGCCCGATCCTGATGACGATGGGAACGGCGATCCTCGCGATGGTGCCGATCGCTCTGGCGAAGACGCAGATGGCCGGGGATGGCCCGCCGTATTACCCGATGGCGCGCGCGATCGCCGGAGGGCTCGCGTTCTCCACCATCGTCAGCCTGCTGTTCCTGCCGACCATCTACGCGATCCTCGATGACATGCGACTGGCAACCGCGCGCCTCGTACGCCGCGCGCGTGGACTGCCAGCTGACGGAGCGCTACCGGCAGGCGCGTCCATGTCCTAGCCGCATGTAACGCCGCTCAGGCGGCGAGTCGGCCGACAATCCGCGCGATCGCGATCCACTCGCCAGCGATCGTGCCAAGGTTGGTGAGGATGAAGACGAGCAATGTCCGCGCCACCCGGTTCCGGTACCAGCCGCGCAGCATGCGGACGTCATCGCGCAGGGCGATGAAGTCCGCGTAGGTGGGTTTGCGCAGGCGTGCTTCGACCAGTGCACTGATCGCGCCTGCGGGAATCGCCGGGCGGAATGGCTTGAACGGCGCCACCGCCGCGCCGGCGAGGATACTCAGGGGATGTGCGCCAGCCAGCGCTGCGCCAAGTCCCGCCAGTGCCGCTGTTGCGACGAGCCATTGCATGATCAGGCCGGACGCCAGCTTCAGGCCGCCGCTGTGGAAACCCCAGGCGATGCCCCCCACCAGCAGTGCCGCCAGGATGAGGGTGAACCAGGGGATTCGGCGTTTTTTCAGAATGGTTTCGAGTTCGCTCTTCAGATCCGCGGGGGCTTCTTCCTGGTCGCGAAGCTCGCGCGCGAGACCGTTCAGATGCCCTGCGCCGACCACCGCAAGTACGTTGCGCGCATGGGGCGACTGCGCGGCACCGGCACGCAGGCTGGCCGCCATGTAGCGGTCGCGTTCGGAAATCACCGTCTCGTACAACTCGGGGCTATGGCTTGCGAAGTCGCTGAAGCTCGCTTCAAGGATGTCGCCCTGCTTGAGCTTCTCGATCTCTTCTTCCGGCACTTCGTCGCTGCCGATGAGCGAGGCCACGAGCCCGCTGCCCAGCTTCATCCGCGCCCACCAGCCCAGGCGCCCGGCGGCGCGACGGAATGTCAGGCCCACATCGCGGTCGATGAGTTGCAAGTGTATTTCCCGTGCGCGGGCGTCGAGAACCGCACGCTTGAGCTCGGCGCCCGGCTCGATACCGAGCTGCTCGGCGAGCCGGCGCTGGTAGGCCGCCAACGCGAGATTGGCGGCGAACATCGCTGTGCGCCCGGTGCGGATGACGTCCACCAGGTCCAGCCGCGCCATGGCGTCGGGGTCGACCAGTGCCTGCATGCGCGCCGCGTCGAGCTCCACGGCGATGCCGTCGAAACCGCCACTGGCGATCGCCTGCTCCACGGCATCCACGCTAGCGCGCGAGACGTGGGCGGTGCCGAGGAGGGTATAGCGGACGCCATCGCGTTCGACGATGGCATGCGGCTGGGTGGCGAGGACGGCTTCGAGTGCGGACATGGGCATTCCGATACGCAAAAAAATCGGCGCCACGTGGCGCCGTTGACCGCAGCTTAGTGAGTCGCCACGCCCCGGGCAACGCCATCACCGGGTGCACTGTCCGGTGGGCCGGCGCAACGCCTGCTGCCCGATGGCGCTTCCGATCAGTCCCGGTAGCGCTTGAGCAGGTCGCCGTAGGCATCGATACGGCGGTCGCGCAGGAACGGCCAGATGCGGCGCACGTCCTCGCTGCGGCGCAGGTCAACCTCCGCCATCAGCACCTGCGGCGCGTCCACACCCGCCTCGGCCAGAATCTCGCCCTGCGGCCCGAGCACATGGCTCGAACCCCAGAAATCGATGCCCGAGCGGCCGATCGGCGAGGGTTCATGGCCGATGCGATTGCACGACAGCACCGGCAGCCCATTAGCCACCGCATGCCCGCGGTGGCTGAGTATCCAGGCATCGCGCTGGCGGGCCTTCTCATCCGGCGCGTCGTCCGGATCCCAGCCGATCGCGGTCGGATACAGCAGCAGATCCGCGCCCGCGAGCGCCATCAGACGCGCGCCTTCGGGGTACCACTGGTCCCAGCAGACCATCACGCCAA
The DNA here is from genome assembly GCA_004322525.1 of Lysobacter sp. GTDB lineage: Bacteria > Pseudomonadota > Gammaproteobacteria > Xanthomonadales > Xanthomonadaceae > Cognatilysobacter. The sequence goes on from SCUY01000146.1 coordinate 9,958, forward strand.
GGCGGCCGACCGATGTGTCGATGGGATGGAAGCCGATGTCGCCTGGTGTGAAGTAGAACTTCTCGTTGAAGCCCGGGTCGTCGGGAATATGCATCTTGCGGTACTTGCCCGCGATCGAACCATCGTTCTCGAGCACCACCGCGGTGTTGTGGTACAGGCCTGCGCCGCGCCGTTCGAAGAGCGAACTGACGATGACTACGCCGTAGCGCTTCGCCAGCACCGACAGCCGCTCCGTACTCGGGCCGGGAATGGGCTCGGCGTTCTCGAACTCGCCCACGCACTGGTGCTGGCAGAAGTAGGCGCCGTTGTGCAATTCCTGCAGCAGCACGAGTTTCGCGCCATTGCCGGCTGCTTCCCCGACGCGCTTTTCCACAAGCTCGAGATTCGCGTCGACCGTGCCCTGGTCGCGTTCCTGGATCAGCGCGACGGGCAACAGCTTCGTGTTCGTCATCGGATCACTCCTTCGGGCAGCTGCATGGTGATGCAGTGCAGACTGCCGTTCTGCCAGATCAGCGAGCGACACGGAACCGGCACGATCTCGCGGTCGGGAAACGCATGCTGCAGCACCGCCTGCGCGCGCGCATCGGCGTCGTCGCCGTAGGCAGGCATCAGCACCGCGCCGTTGATGATGAGGAAGTTCGCATAGCTCGCGGCCAGGCGACGCCCTTCATCGAGGATAGGCCGCGCCCAGGGAAGTTCGTGCAGGCGATAGGGCCGCCCTTCGCGAGTGCGCAGGGCGGCGAGCTCCTCACCCATCGCGCGCAGGTGCGGATAGTGCGTGTCGGACGGATCGTCGCAACCCTGGTAGACGATCGACGTGGGGGACGCGAAGCGGGCGAGGGTATCGACATGGGCGTCGGTGTCATCGCCGTCCAGGAAACCGTGGTCGAGCCACAGCACGCGGTCCTGCGCCAGCCACGTCGCGAGCCTGGCCGACAACTCCTCGCGCGACGACTGCGGATGCCGCTGGTTGAGGCAGGCCCAGGTGGTCAGCAGCGTGCCTTCGCCGTCGGTATCAATGGCGCCGCCTTCCAGCGCGAAGGCGATCGATTCGCGTTGCGCACGCCTGAACAAACCAGCGGATTCCAGATGTTCGACCAGTGCGTCGTCGCGGCTCGCCTCGAACTTTCCGCCCCAGCCGGTGAAGCGGAAATCGAGCAGCCGGTAGTCATCGTCCGAGCGCAGCGTGATCGGCCCGGTGTCGCGCAACCAGGTGTCGTCGTACTCCGCGGCCACGAAGCGCACAAGGGCCTCGTCGATGCCCTTGTCTGCCAGCATGCCCCGGGCACGGTCGCGGAGTTGCGGCGAGGCAACGCAGACGACCAGCCGCTCGAATCGGGTGACCGCTGCGGCGAGCGCGACGTACGTGCGCTCGACCTCCACGAGGTGCTCGGCCCAGTCGGTGCCGGCGTGTGGCCAGGCGATGAGGATGGCGGACTGTGGCTCCCATTCGGCCGGGAGCCGGTACATGGACGACGGCATCGAAAGTCCTGTCAACGGATCGGCGGCTTCGGCCCGATTTCGGTGGGATCGGCTTTGTTGACCACGGCGTCGATCACGCGGCTGCGCTCGAAATAGACAGTGAAGGCGGGGTAGACCCAGCGGTTGATCGTCGGCCAATGATGGTTCTGGCCGCCCCGCGGCTCCAGCCGGCTTGCAGGCTGTCCGAAGCGGGCCTGTACGTCAGCCATACCCATGCCGCGCCTGGGCAGCTGGATATTTTCCTGCTTCACCCGGTCGACCAGCAGCGTTTCGGCACGAACGCCCAAGGACAGGGAAGCGAGCACAGCGACAGCGAGACAAGTGCGCAACATGGCGATCTCCTCGGGCGATGCCCGCAGCGGGCGGAAGCTGCAATTGTATGCAGCCGCGATCCTGTCAGCGATCTTCGGAGCAGGCTTGGCTCCGCCCGGTGAAGTACGGTGGCAGTCCCGTGCCTGCAGGGAGCCACCGCGTTTGGCATTCGCCCCATAACGCGAAAAGCCGCCTTTCGGCGGCCTTCCGGTAAACCCCCGCGGCAACGCGATCAGCGCTGACGTGCCTTGAAACGCGGGTTCGACTTGCAGATCACGAAGACCTTGCCACGGCGGCGGACGACCTTGCAGTCACGGTGACGGGCCTTCGCCGACTTCAGGGAGGACAGGACCTTCATGGAAAACCTCGGCAACAGGAATGATGGGCAACGAAGCCGCGCATTGTAGCGGCCTAAGGGTTTGATAATCAACGGGTTCGCCCACGACTGTTTTCGTGCCTCCGCCCGGCGGGTGCATTGGTGAGCCAGCCGCGGCATCGTCACGGAGGAGCGGGGTCTGGACGGCAAGCCGCGCGCTGCCCCGTCATGGGCATTTTCGCGCGATCCGTCCACAATGAGCTCATGGACCCCACCGCTCCCGTACTCACCATCGACGGCCCGTCCGGATCCGGCAAGGGCACCATAAGCCGCCGTGTGGCCGACCGGCTGGGCTGGCATTACCTCGATTCCGGGGCCCTTTACCGGGCTGTCGGTGTTTCCGCTGGCTGGGCGGACCTCGACCTGAGCGACCCGGGCGCGCTGGTCCGCTGCGCTTTCGATACCCGGATCGAGTTCCGGGAAACGGCCGCGCACGACCTGCGCATCCTCATCAACGGTCTCGATGCCACTGACGAGCTCCGTACCGAGACCGCGGGCGCAGCTGCCTCCGCAATCGCCGCGATCCCGGAAGTGCGCTCCGCGCTCAAGGAATGGCAGCGCAACTTTCGCCAGCTGCCTGGCCTGGTAGCGGATGGCCGCGACATGGGCACGGTGATCTTCCCGGATGCGGTGACCAAGGTCTTTCTCACCGCCAGCGCCGAGGAGCGGGCCGAGCGGCGCTATAAGCAGTTGAAAGACAAGGGGGTTTCCGTTACCTTGGGTGATCTGCTGCGGGAGATTCTGGCCCGCGACGCCCGCGATGCTTCACGCGTAGTGGCTCCACTGCGACCGGCCGATGACGCCGTCTGCATTGATACCACCGGCATGGGGATCGAGGCGGTGGTCGAACGCGTGCTGTCCCTGGTCCACCGGTAACCGCTTCGGCGGTTGCCCGCCGGAATTCCTTTCCGAAGAGCCAGTGTCGCCGAGTCCGTCCGGCAGGCAGTCCCGTCGCATGCGTGACGGAAATCCAACCACACGGTGTGCCTGCACACCACTCAACGGGTGGGCCGCGCGACGATGCCAATGGGCACGTGCACGGCCTGTGTATCCAACAGAGCCAATCTCCAATGACCGAATCTTTTGCCGAACTGTTTGAAGCCAGTCAGACCAACCTGGCGAAGCTGAAGCCGGGCTCCATCGTCACCGGTATCGTCGTGGAAGTCCGCGGCGACGTGGTGGTGATCAACGCCGGCCTGAAGTCCGAAGGCATCGTGCCGATCGAACAGTTCCGGAACGACGCCGGCGAGATCGACGTAGGCGTGGGCGACGAAGTCAAGGTCGCGCTCGACTCGCTCGAGAACGGCTTCGGCGAGACCGTGCTTTCCCGCGAGAAGGCCAAGCGCTCCATGGTGTGGGACGAGCTGGAAGAAGCGCTCGAAGCCAACGCCACGATCACCGGCCGCATCAGCGGCAAGGTCAAGGGCGGCTTCACCGTCGACATCAAGGACGTCCGCGGCTTCCTGCCCGGTTCACTGGTCGACGTGCGCCCGGTGCGTGATTCGAGCTACCTCGAGGGCAAGGAACTCGAGTTCAAGCTCATCAAGCTCGACCGCAAGCGCAACAACATCGTCGTATCGCGTCGCGCCGTCGTCGAGAGCGAGCATTCGGAAGAGCGCGAGCAGCTGCTCGAGAAGCTCGTCGAGGGCGCGGTGCTCAAGGGCGTCGTCAAGAACCTTACCGACTACGGCGCGTTCGTGGACCTCGGCGGCATCGATGGCCTGCTGCACATCACCGACATGGCGTGGAAGCGCGTGCGCCATCCGTCCGAAGTGGTTGAAGTGGGCGCCGAGCTCGATGTCCGCGTGCTCAAGTACGACCGCGAGCGCAATCGCGTTTCGCTCGGCCTGAAGCAGCTCGGCGAGGATCCGTGGGACAACATCGCGCGTCGCTACCCGGCCAACAGCCGCGTATTCGGCAAGGTCTCCAACGTCACCGATTACGGCGCGTTCGTCGAGATCGAGCCGGGCGTCGAAGGCCTGGTGCACGTCTCCGAGATGGACTGGACGAACAAGAACGTCAACCCGTCGAAGATGGTGCAGGTCGGTGACGAGACCGAGGTCATGGTGCTCGATGTCGATGAGGAGCGTCGTCGCATCTCGCTCGGCATGAAGCAGGTTTCCAGCAATCCGTGGGAAACCTTCGCCGCGATCCACAAGAAGGGTGACAAGGTCGAGGGTCAGGTCAAGTCGATCACCGACTTCGGCATCTTCATCGGCCTGGACGGTGGCATCGACGGCCTCGTGCACCTGTCCGACATCTCGTGGAACACCACGGGCGAAGACGTCGTGCGTAACTTCAAGAAGGGCGACACGGTGGAAGCCGTGGTGCTGGCCGTCGATCCGGAGCGCGAGCGCATTTCGCTCGGCATCAAGCAGATGGAGCAGGACCCGATGGGGTCGTTCGTCGCCACCAACACGCGTGGCTCGATCGTGCGCGGCGTGGTGAAGGAAGTCGACGCCAAGGGTGCGACCGTTGAACTCGAGGGTGGCGTAGAGGGCTATATCCAGGCCCGCGACATCGCCAAGGAGCGCGTCGACGACGCCAGCCAGCGTCTGAAGGTGGGCGAAGAGATCGAAGCCAAGGTCATCGGCAACGACCGCCGTACCCGCGTGATGCAGCTGTCGATCAAGGCGAAGGACGAGGCGGAGACGCAGGAGGCCATGGCCGACTACAACCGCCAGACGTCGGAAGCCTCGAGCGGCAACATGCGCCTGGGTGCGCTGCTGCGCGAGCAGCTCGGCCAGAAGGGCGAGTAATCGCTTCGATGTACCGGGACGGCCCGGCCCTGTCGGGCCGTCCTTTTTTGTGCGGGCGCCCGTCCGTTTGCGTTCCTGGAACATCCGGAGTTGCTGCCGTCCATGACCAAATCCGAGCTCATCGAGATCCTCGTCCAGCGCCAGGCCCACCTCAAGGCCGAGGACGTCGACCTGGCGGTGAAGTCGCTGCTGGACATGATGAGCGGCTCGCTGTCGGGCGGCGAGCGGATCGAGATCCGTGGTTTCGGCAGCTTCTGCCTCCACTATCGCCCGCCGCGCGTCGGCCGCAATCCGAAAACGGGCGAGTCGGTCTCGCTGCGCGGAAAGCATGTTCCGCATTTCAAGCCGGGCAAGGAACTGCGCGAACGCGTCAGCGGCGTGAAGCCGGTCGACGAGGACGCTTGATCGCGTTTCCCACGTCGCGCTGTCGGCGTGGCTTGCCAGCGGGCGCCGCAGTGGGTGACCCTCGCGGCCAACACGACGGAGCATCGTGATGGAATTCATCAGCGAATGGCTGTGGTTCTTCCTGTTGCTGCCGGTGGCGGCGTTACTGGGCTGGGTGGTCGGTCGACGGGGTGGCAAGCTGCATAGCGAGACCCAGGTCAGCCAGCTTTCCACCACGTATTTCCGCGGCCTCAACTATCTGCTCAACGAACAACCCGACAAGGCGATCGAGCTTTTCCTGCACATCGCGGAACTGGACAAGGACACCTTCGAGACGCAAGTCGCGCTCGGGCACCTGTTCCGCCGCCGTGGCGAGGTCGATCGCGCCATTCGGCTCCACCAGGCGCTGGTGCAGCGGCCCGGTCTCAATGATCCCCAGCGCGTACAGGCACTGCTCGCACTGGGCGAGGACTACATGAAGTCCGGCCTGCTCGACCGCGCGGAAACAGTCTTCAGCGAACTCGTCGCGCTTGATCTGTCGCCGCTCGCGCTTCGCCATCTCATCGCTATCTACCAGGCCGAGCGTGACTGGCCCAAGGCCATCGAGAACGCATGCCGGTACGAGCAGGCCACGGGTGAGCCGATGGGCAAGCTCGTCGCGCATTTCGAATGCGAACTGGCTGAGCGTCATCGTGCGGCGGGCGATGCGCAACTCGCGCGCGAGGCGGTGGCACGCGCCTATGAGGCGGATGCGCATGCGGTACGTGCCGGCATGCTTGAAGGGCGCATCGAGCTGGAGTCGGGCCACCCGCCTGCGGCGATCCGCTCCTTCGAGCGCGTCGCGCGCAGTGACCCGGACTACCTTCCTGAAGTCCTGCCTTCGCTGCTCGATTGCTATGACGCCGTCGGTGATCTGCCCGGCGCACGGGCATTTCTGTCCGAGATGTGCGAGCACTACCGTGGCGTTGCGCCGGTACTCGCGTTGACACGGATGATCGAGCGGGAGGAGGGCGTGGCATCGGCACGTGCCTACCTCGCCACGGAGCTCAAGAACCGGCCCTCCGTTCGCGGTGAAGCAGCGCTCATCGACCTGGCCCTGGCCGAGCAGGCCGATCACGCAGCGACCCTGATCGATCTCAAGCACATCACCGACCAGCTGCTCGTGCGCAATCCGAGCTACCGCTGCACGCGTTGTGGCTTCGGAGCGCGCAGCCATCACTGGCAATGCCCCAGCTGCAAGGAGTGGGGTTCGGTGAAGCCGATGCTCAACTACGCGGTCGTCTGAGCATGTTGTGGATGGTCACGGCCGCGCTGATGTCAGCCGCTGGTACGTGGTTGGCCCGCCGGTACGCCCTGCTTCAGCGCCTGCTGGATGAGCCCGGAAGCCGCCGCAGCCATGTCGAGGCCACACCGCGCGGGGGCGGCCTCGGCCCCGTGGTGGCGATCGCGACCGTCCTCGCCGGGTTGGCAATGACTCCGGGCATGTCGCGCACCGGCCTGGTAGGTACGCTCGGTGGGC
>SCUY01000147.1 GCA_004322525.1 Lysobacter sp.
AACGTGACCAGCTGCGCGATTCCCGCTGCCGCCAGGTCCGTGAGCGCCGACAGTTCCTCGCGCCTGAACGCATGGCCTTCCGCGGTGCCCTGTACTTCGATGAAGCCGCCGCCGTCGTTCATCACCACGTTCATGTCCGTATCGCAGTCGCTGTCCTCGGCGTAGTCGAGGTCGAGCACCGGCACGCCGCGATAGACGCCGACCGATACCGCCGCCACCGCGCCGAAAACCGGGTCGTGCTTGATGTCGCCGCGCGCCCGCAGCCAGCGGACCGCATCGACAAGGGCGACGTAAGCACCGGTGATCGCAGCGGTACGCGTGCCACCGTCGGCCTGCAGCACGTCGCAGTCGAGGGTGATCGTGCGTTCGCCAAGCAGCTTGCGGTCGACGCAGGCACGCAGACTGCGACCGATCAGCCGCTGGATTTCCAGCGTGCGTCCACCCTGCTTGCCGCGCGCTGCTTCGCGATCGTTCCGCGTATGGGTGGCACGCGGCAGCATGCCGTACTCGGCGGTTACCCAACCCTCGCCCTTGCCGCGCAGGAACCCCGGCGCCTTCAGGTCGACGCTCGCCGTGCACAGCACGCGGGTATCGCCGAATTCCACGAGCACCGAGCCCTCGGCATGACGCGTAAAGCCGCGTGTGATGCGCACCGGGCGCAGTTCGTCGGGCGCGCGGCCACTGGGGCGCGAGAAAGCGGGGGCTGATGCCACGGTCATGCGTGGTGTCCGGCGAACGGCGGCGCAGCGTACCATTCGCGCCCTGCCGGGCCGCGCCCGGACGCCCCGGAAAGCCCATGACCATCCGCAGCATGACCGCGTTCGCGAGCGCCGAATCCACCACGGCCTGGGGTGTGCTCGCCTGCGAGATGCGTTCGGTCAACCACCGTTTTCTCGAGGTCACCACCCGCCTGCCGGACGACCTGCGTGCGCTCGAACCGGCCTTGCGCGAACGCATCGGCGCGCGCATCAGCCGCGGCAAGGTCGACGTCAGCCTGCGGTTCCGCCCGAACGAAGGCAGCGGCGCGCTGCAGGTGGATCGCGAACGGCTGGCCGAGCTGGCCAGGCTCGCCGGCGAGTTGCAGGCACAGTTCCCGGGGCTGCGCACCGACTTCTCTCAGTTGCTGCAGATACCGGGTGTCGTGCGCAATGAAGGTATCGATGCCGCCGCGCTGCAGGGCGAGGCGCTGGCGCTGCTCGATCGCGTCATCGACGAGTTCGTGGCCGCACGTGAGCGCGAAGGCGGGAAACTCGCCGAGGCGATCATCGAGCGCATCGACGCCATCGCCCTTATCCGGGGACAGGTGCGCGAGTTCCTGCCGGCGATCCGGGAAGGCCAGCGCCAGCGCCTCGAGTCCCGCCTGGCCGACCTGCCGCATCCGGTCGATCCCGGCAGGCTGGAGCAGGAGCTGGTGATGGCGCTGCAGAAGCTCGACGTTGACGAAGAACTTGATCGCCTTGATGCCCACGTGGCCGAAGCGCGCCGCGTCCTCAAGCTTCGTGAAGCGGTGGGCCGGCGGCTGGACTTCCTGTTGCAGGAGTTCAATCGCGAGGCGAATACCCTGGGCTCGAAGTCGGTCGACAGCCGTACGTCATCGGCAGCGATCGATCTCAAGGTGCTGATCGACCAGATCCGCGAGCAGGTGCAGAACATCGAGTAACGGACGCGACGGGCAATGGGGAACAAAGCGGTTAGGATTCTCCCGAGCCCGGCTCCGCCGATCCCGATTCCCGATTCGATTCCCGGCCAATGCGCGGAACCCTTTTCATCGTCGCGGCGCCTTACGGTGCGGGCAAGTCCAGCATCGTCAACGCGGTGCTCGCGCGTGATGCGAAC
>SCUY01000148.1 GCA_004322525.1 Lysobacter sp.
ACCCGCCCAGGTGAAAAGCCGTTGGGGCCGGATACTGCTGCCTTCACGCGTAGCCAGGCCCAGCAGGCCCCCATCAAGTTGTGTCACTACAACGGGGTCCGCGCCTTCATCGGTGATGGCTTCCACGGCCTGGCCATGGCTGAACCGCCGCGCCGCTTCAGCATCCAGCCTGCAGTGGGGAAACGCCTGTAGCCCCTGCTCGATGGGCAGCAGCCTTGCTTCCAGCGCCGTCTCATCGCCCGAGAGCCCATGCAGTTCTTCCAGCGTCAGCATGTCCGGCAACCGGAAAGGATCGACCCACAGCCGCCGCAGCGAGATGACGTGCGCCCCGCAGCCAAGCGCCTCGCCGAGATCCCGAACGAGACTGCGGATGTACGTGCCGGAGCCACATTCGACGTGGAGCCGGAGCGTCCCGTCATCCGTACCCGCGGCAACGACCTGCAGGCCGTGGACCTCCACGTCGCGCACCGGAGCCTCCACCGCCTCACCTCGCCGTGCCTTGGCATAGAGCGGCTCACCACCCTGCTTCAGGGCGGAATAGATCGGGGCGCGTTGACGGATCCTGCCGCGCAGGGGCTGCAGCGCCGCTTCAATCCGCTCCGGCGTGAGTGCAGGCACCGGCCGCTCGCGCAGGATGACTCCATCGGCATCGTCGGTATCGGTGGTGATGCCCAGCCTCGCCACGGTCTCGTAGGCCTTCCGTGCCCCCAGGAGGAGGCCGGCGATCTTGGTGGCTTCGCCGAAGCAGAGCGGCAGCAGCCCCGTCGCCAAGGGGTCGAGACTGCCGGTGTGGCCACCCTTTTCGGCACGGAAGAGATGCCGCGCACGCTGCAGTGCCTGGTTCGAGCTCATCCCTGCCGGCTTGTCCAGCAACAGGATGCCGTCGAGCCGGCGGAACCGCGTCTTCGTCCTCATCGCAGCGCGAAAGACGCTTCAGGCATCGCCGGGCTGTGGTCCGTCGTCCTGCTCGAGCGGCGGATTCTGTTCGAGCAGCCGCCCGATGCGCTCGCCCCGGTCGACGGACTCGTCGTAATGGAAATGCAACTCGGGCACGTGACGCAGTTTCATCGCCTGCGCTAGCGCATAGCGGATCTGCTTCGCGGCCTCCTTGAGGCCCTTCATCGCCTCGGGCGAACGCTCTGGCTGCAGCGCCGTCACGAACACCTTGGCATGGGCCATGTCACGCGTCACCTCGACGTCGGACACGCTCACAGACGGCAGCCCCAGTTCGCGCACTGCCTCGTGCACGAGCGAACCCAACTCGCGCCGGAGCTGGGCGGAGACGCGATCGGTGCGATGGAAGCTCTTGGACGGCATGCCGGCTTACAGCGTGCGCTGCACTTCGATGCGCTCGAAGCACTCGATCTGGTCGCCCGGCTTGACGTCGTTGTATGCCTTGACGCCGATGCCGCACTCGGTACCGTTGCGGACTTCTTCCACGTTCTCCTTGAACCGGCGCAACGATTCCAGATCGCCCTCGAAGATGACCGTATTCTGGCGCAACACGCGGATCGGCTTGCCGCGGCGGATGACACCCTCGATGACCATCGAGCCTGCGACCGCGCCGAACTTGGACGAGCGGAACACGTCGCGCACCTCGGCGGTGCCGATGATTTCCTCGCGGATCTCCACGCCGAGCACGCCCGAGGCTATCTGCTTCACCTGGTCGATGACGTCGTAGATGATCGAGAAGTAGCGTAGATCCACGCCCTGGTTCTCGATGATCCGGCGTGCCGACGCATCGGCACGGACATTGAAGCCGATCACCGTCGCCTTCGAGGTAGCCGCCAGCTGGGCGTCGGATTCGGTGATGCCGCCGACACCCGAGCCGATCACGTTGATGCGGATCTGCTCGTTCGACAGCCCGGTCAGCGCATCGCGCAGCGCCTGTACCGAACCCTGCACATCGGCCTTTACCACCAGGTTGAGGGTCTGCTGGCTGGCACCCTCGCCCATCTGCGCGAGGATGTCCTCCATGCGGTTTCCGCCCTGGGCGACGAGACGCGACTCGCGGCGCTTGGCGTCACGTTGCTGTGCCACGTCTTTCGCCAAGCGTTCATCTTCCACCACGACCAGATCGTCGCCGGCATCGGGCACGCCCGACAGACCAAGTACCTGCACCGGGATCGACGGACCCGCGGACTGCACCTGCTGCCCGTTTTCGTCGAACAGCGCGCGCACGCGCCCGTATTGCACGCCGCAGACCACGTAATCACCCTTCTGCAGTTCACCGCCCTGCACAAGCACGGTCGCAACCGGGCCACGGCCCTTGTCGAGCGACGATTCGATGACAACGCCGGTCGCACGACCGGTCGGCACCGCGCGCAACTCGAGAACTTCGGATTGCAGCAGCAGCGAATCGAGCAGGTCGTCGATGCCCTGGCCGGTCTTGGCGGAGACTTCGACAAACTGCGTCTCGCCGCCGAATTCCTCGGCGACCACGTCATGTGCGAGAAGTTCGTTCTTGACGCGAAGCGGATCGGCGCCCGGCTTGTCGACCTTGTTCACCGCGACAACGAGCGCCACGCGTGCGGCCTTCGCGTGCTGAACCGCCTCGATCGTCTGCGGCATGACGCCATCGTCCGCGGCCACGACCAGCACCACGATGTCGGTCAGCTTGGCGCCTCGCGCGCGCATCGCGGAAAACGCGGCGTGGCCCGGGGTATCAAGGAAGCTGATGACACCCTTCGGCGTCTCCACGTGATAAGCACCGATGTGCTGGGTGATGCCACCGGCCTCGCCCGATGCAACCTTGGTGCGGCGGATGTAGTCCAGCAGCGAGGTCTTGCCGTGGTCGACATGTCCCATGATGGTGACGACCGGGGGCCGCACTGCCTTCTCGCCCTGCGCGTCTTCGACGTGCGCGATCAGCAGATCCTCGGCAGTGGTGGCCTCGGCGCGGACGGCGACGTGGCCGAGCTCCTCGGTGATGAGCGCGGCCGTATCGTGGTCGATGCTCTGGTTGATGGTCGCCATGACGCCCATCTTGAAGAGCGCCTTGACCACGTCGCCACCCTTCAGCGCGAGCTTCTGCGCAAGATCGGCGACGGTGATGCTGTCACCGATCGCGACTTCACGCTTGACCGGCGCGGTCGGACGCATGAAGCCAGAGCCCGTGCGCGCCTGGTCGGGCTGGCGGCGGGCTTTCGGTTTGTTGCCTCGGGAGGCGCCGCGGCGCGCACGCTCGGAGGCGCTGAGATGCATCTGGCCGGCGAAGCGGCTGGCGCGGTCGTCATCCTCCACTCCCACGACCATCGCATGCGAGCCACGGGCCTTGTGCTTGGGATCGTGGCTACCTGGGCGCGCCGGCTCGGGCGCTCGTGCTACTGGCCGCGCGTGGCCGCCCCCTCCAGGTTTGCGCACTTCGGCTTCAGGCTCGGCATTGGCCTTGGCAACCACCTCGGCCTCCAGGCGCGCGCGCTCCGTTTGAGCCGCTTCCTGCCGCGCACGCTCGATTTCCTCGGCCCGGAGACGATCGGATTCGGCCAGCCGCTGCTGCTCTTCGAGGTTGCGCTGGCGCGAAGCCTCGAGCTTGCGCAGGATCTCCGAACGTTCGTCAGCCGGCCCACCGCCCGCGTCATCGGATCGAAGGAGCGTGACCTTCTTCCGTACCACGACATCGACCGTGGTCTTCGCCTTGCCGCCGCCAACCGTGAGTTCCTGCTTGCGGCTGCGGTTGAGAGTGATCTTTTTCGGCGTTTCGACGTCGGTGGTGGCCGCTTCGCTCTTGCCGTGCGAACGCTTCAGGAAGCCGAGCAGCTTCACCTTCTCGATGCTCGTCACCACCTGGTCGGGGCCACTGAACGACATGCCGGCTTCCGCCAGCTGTTCGAGCAGCTTCTCGACCGGCGTATTGACCAGTTCGGCGAGTTTGCGAATCGTGGTTTGCTGCGACATTCGGTTTCCGTGTTCTCGTGGCGCGGCGCGAGCCGGGCGTGATTTCGTGATTCTAGCGCGGCGGCGAACTAGGGCCTTTCGTGTACGACCTTCCCGGACCGGCGGTCATTCCCGCCGGTAGCGGGCAGCTGTGGCTACTCGCCACGCTCCAGGCGGGCGATTTCCTCAGCGCGCGCCGCCAGGATCAAGGCTGCCGCACGCTCCAGGTCCAACCCGTCGATGGCGAATTCGGCCACCTCGTCAGCAGCGAGGTCCGACAGTTCCTCGCTGGTCCGCACGCCGTGCGCTGCCAGGGCATGCGCGGTGTCCTCATCCATGCCTTCGAGCGCGAGCAGGTCCTCGGACGGCTGCTGACCCTCCAGCGACTCCTCTTCCGCCAGCGCGTCGTTGAGCAGCGAGTCGCGGGCGCGGGAGCGCAGCTCCTCGACAATGTCCTCGTCGAAGCCCTCGATCGCCAACAGCTCGCCGACCGGCACGTAGGCGATTTCCTCGACCGTATTGAAACCTTCGGCAACCAGGATGCCGGCGATCTCCTCGTCGACCTCGAGCTTGTCCATGAACAGCTGACGCGACGCGGTCTGTTCGGCCTCGCTCTTGGCCTGCACCTGATCGGCGGTCATGACGTTGAGCTGCCAACCGGTCAGGCGGCTGGCCAGGCGCACGTTCTGGCCGCCCTTGCCGATCGCCTGCGCGAGGCGCTCCTCGGCGACCGCGAGGTCCATCGAATGCTTGTCCTCGTCGACCACGATCGACTGCACTTCCGCCGGCGCCATCGCATTGATGACGAACTGCGCCGGGTTATCGGACCACAGGATGATGTCGACTCGCTCGCCGTTGAGCTCGTTGCTCACCGCCTGCACGCGCGAACCGCGCATGCCGATGCAGGCGCCGATCGGGTCGGTGCGGTTGTCGTGCGCGAGCACGGCGATCTTGGCGCGATCCCCGGGATCACGCGCACAAGCGCGGATGGTGACCAGTCCCTGGCCCACTTCCGGCACTTCGAGCTTGAACAGCTCCATCATGAATTCGGGTGCGGCGCGGCTGATGAAAATCTGCGGGCCACGCGGTTCCGGGCGCACGTCGAACAGGTATCCGCGCACGCGGTCGCCGGTGCGCAGCACGTCACGCGGGATGCCCTTGTCCTTCGGGATAATTGCCTCGGCATTGCCACCAAGATCGACATAGATGTTGCCGCGCTCGACACGCTTGACGATGCCGGTAACCAGTTCGCCAACGCGATCCTTCCACGCATCGATGACCTGCTGGCGCTCGGCTTCGCGCACCTTCTGCACGATCACCTGCTTCGCGGCCTGCGCGGCGATGCGCCCGAAGTCCGGGTTCTCGATCTGCTCTTCGATGTAATCGCCCACTTCCACGCCTTCGACCTCGTCGATCGCGTCCATGAGGCGGATCTGGCGATCGGGCGATTCCATCACCACGTCGTCGGCGACCACTTCCATGCGCCGGAACGACTCGTAGTTGCCGTCCTTGCGGTCGATCGACACGCGAACGAGCACGTCCTCGTCGTGGTAACGCTTCTTGGCGGCCGAGGCCAACGCAGCTTCGATCGCCTCGAAAATGACGTCCCGCGGGACGCCTTTCTCGTTGGCGACCGCGTCGACGACCATCAACAGTTCCTTGCTCATCTCATTGCTCCGCACGGGACGGCATGCGCCGCCGGCTGTGGTGGGTTTACTTCTTCGGCGACTTGGCAGCCTTGCCGCCGCGCGCCTTGGGTTCTTTCGGGGCAAAACCGAGCGCGACCCAGTCCGGTACGAGGCGCGCCTTTTCGATATTTTCGGCGGCGAGCTGAACCTCCTGCACATCGCCGCCAACAGCTTCCACTCCGATGTGAACGGTCTGTCCATCAAGCCGAATGATGCGTCCCTGCATCCGGCGACGGCCCGCCTGCGGCAGCTTCAGCGTGATTTTTACCTGCTCACCGATGAAACGGCCGAATTGTCCCGCGTTGAACAGGGGGCGGTCGATGCCTGGCGAAGACACCTCGAGCGTGTAGTGGCTGCTGATCGGGTCTTCCACATCGAGCAGCGCGGACACCTCGCGGCTCACCGATTCACAATCCTCGATCGAGACCATCCGCGCTTCGCCCTCGCCGCCCGGCACGTCGATGTACAGGCGCAGCACTGCGTTGCCCGCCGCAGGCAGGTACTCGACGCCGAGCAGTTCGAGACCCAGCGCCTCGACCGTCGGTGTCAGGAGTCGCGAAATTTCGGTGGCTTTGTCTGCCATGCGGTTTACTCCGTTCGGCCCGGCAGAGATCGCCGGAGCCCGAAAACAACAAGGGGCCCATTGGGCCCCTTGTCCGGTACAGCTGGATGTCGGTCGATCGCATGGAGCCGCGATCGTCATGCCCAATCATCCATCCGATCGACCTTTTCAGCCGCACCGGCATCGCCTGCGCGACACCGGTATTTCGGACAAATGTGGTAGCGGGGGCAGGATTTGAACCTGCGACCTTCGGGTTATGAGCCCGACGAGCTGCCAGACTGCTCCACCCCGCATCAGGCCGACGATTGTATGCCTGCATGGCAGGCACGCGCAAGGGCAACTCACGTGCGTTGCGGGGCGATCAGCCGACGAATGCCCGCTGGCACCAGGCCATGAGGGGGCTCCACGCAAAACCGAGCACCAGCAACGCGAGCGCGTTGACACCGAAGACCAGGCGAAGCGGCTGGCTACTGACGATCGGTGGCGCATCACCATCCGGGGCATCGAAGTACATCGTCCTTACTATCCGCAGGTAGTAGAACGCACCGACCACCGCGAACACGATGCCGACGAGGGCGAGCCACATCATCCCCCCGTCAAGCGCTGCACGCAGCACGGCGAGCTTCGCCCAGAATCCAAGGAACGGCGGCAGCCCAGCCAGGGACGCCATCACGCACAGCACCAGCCCGGCCAGCCACGGGCTACGTGCGTTGAGGCCACGGTAGTCGTCAACCAGATCGGCTTCGAATCCGCGCGAGGACATCACCACGATCACGCCGAATGCAGCAACCGCCATCAGCGCGTAGCTGATCGCGTAGAACATCGCCGCTGCGAAGCCCTGGGAACCGCCACCGGCAATGCCCATAAACAGGAAGCCGACGTGCGAGACCGTCGAGTAAGCGAGCATCCGTTTCAGGTTTCCCTGCACCATCGCGGCGAGGTTTCCGATCGCTAGCGATGCGACTGCAACGATCGCGAACAGCAGCCGCCAGCGATCGTCGAGGCCACCGGCGCCAACTTCAAACAGGCGGTAGGCCATGCCGAACGAAGCGAGCTTCGGAGCCGAGCCGATGAACTGGGTTATCGGAGTGGGTGCGCCGGTGTAGACGTCCGGCAGCCACATGTGGAACGGGGCGCCACCAAACTTGAAGGCGACGCCGGCAAGCATGAATACGACGCCCGTCACCATCAGCGTATTCGGCGACTGCATGCCGACCACCTCGGCGATCCGGTCCAGCTGCAGCGAACCGGCCGCGCCGTATACCAGCGACATGCCGTACAGCAGCAGGCCCGAGGCCAGCGAGCCGAGCACGAAATACTTGATCGCCGATTCCGACGCCAGCGGGCTGTCGCGATCGATAGCAACCAGCGCGTAGGAACACAGCGCGAGCAACTCGAGCCCCAGGTAGATCATCACCAGGCTTCCGGCCGAAACCATCAGCATCATGCCGGCGGTGGCAAACAGGACGAGCACCGCCACTTCACCTTTGTACAGGCCGCGCTGGCGGAGGAAAGGCCACAGGTAGAGCATCGACATGGCGGAGATCGCAAGGATCGCAATCTTCAGAACGTCAGCAGCGGTATCACGCACGAACATGCCCGACAGCACTGTGCCCTGCCCGCCCACGCCGCCGGCGATCATCAGCGCTACCGCGACCAGTGCTGCGACCGCCAAGACATGTGTGATGATGCGGCGCGACTCGTCGAGGAACATGTCCACCATCAGCAGGAGGAAGGCGGTGCCGACGAGCACCATCTCCGGCAGGAGCGGCAGCAGGTCGGTCGCGGCAGGCATGGAAGGCATCATGGTGGGTGGTAGTCCGTCAGCAGTGCATCAGAGCTTCGACGACGCGATCTGCGAGGCGAGCTGCGCGATGGAAGGCTCCATCAGGTCGGTCAGCGGCTTGGGCCAGATGCCGAGCAGCAGCACGCCGGCTGCGAACGCGCCCAGGACGATCGCCTCGCGCGCGGTGATATCCGTCAGTTCCGCCACCTGCGCGTTGCCGATGTCGCCCCAGACAACGCGCTTGACCAGCCACAACGTGTACGCGGCGCCGATGATGAGCGTGAACGCGGCAGCGAAGGCCAGCAGCGGGTGCTTCTGGAAACTGGCGAGGATCACCATGAACTCGCCAACGAAGCCCGATGTGCCCGGCAGCCCCGAATTGGCCATGGCGAACAGCACCATGAACGCGGCGAACCGGGGCATCACGTTCGCCACGCCGCCGTAGTCGCGGATCATTCGGCTGTGCATGCGGTCGTAGAGCACGCCGACACAGCTGAACATCGCCCCCGAAATGAAGCCGTGACTGATCATCTGCACCATCGCGCCCTGCAGGCCCAGCTGCGCAGCGCCCGTATTGCCCATCTCGCGCACCAGCCCCAGCGAGATGAACGTACCGAGAGTAACGAAGCCCATGTGCGAGATCGACGAATACGCGATGAGCTTCTTCATGTCCTCCTGCACCAGTGCCACGAGGCCCACGTAGATCACTGCGATCACGCTCAGGGTGATCACCAGCCAGGCCCACTCCGCGCTGGCATCGGGAACGATCGGCAGATTGAATCGAAGGAAGCCGTAGCCACCGATCTTCAGCATGATCGCCGCCAGCACGACAGAGCCGGCTGTAGGCGCTTCGACGTGCGCATCGGGCAGCCAGGTGTGTACGGGGAACATCGGCACCTTCACCGCGAACGCGATGAAGAACGCGAAGAACAGCCACGTCTGCTCCGTCATGCTCAACGGCAGCGCGACCATATCCGCGAGCTGCCAGCTGCCGCCCTTCAGATACAGGTAGATCAGGCCCACCAGCATGAACAAGGAGCCGAGGAACGTGTACAGGAAGAACTTGACCGAGGCATAGACGCGACGGGGACCGCCCCAGACGCCGATGATGATGAACATCGGGATCAGCATGCCCTCGAAGAAGACATAGAACAGCATCGTATCGAGAGCGGCGAAGACGCCGACCATCAATCCTTCAAGTATCAGGAACGCCGCGTAGTACTGGCTGACGCGATTCTCGACCGAGCCCCAGGCGCCGATGAGCACCAGCAGCGAGGTGAACGTCGTCAAGCCGATCAGCGCCGCCGAAATGCCATCCACGCCGACGTGGTAGTGGATGTCGTAAGCGCGCAGCCAGATGCGGTCTTCGACGAACTGCATGCCGGCATTCGCGAATTCGAAATTCGTGAAGAGCAGGATGCTGAGGAGCAGTGTGATGGCGGCGATCGCGACCGCGAACCAGCGGGCGGCGTTCGGTCGGGCGTTGCCGAAGCCGAGCGTCGCCGCACCGCCGATGATCGGCAGCCAGATCAGCAGGCTCAGCAGCGGGAAAGTCCCGTAGAGGGAATCAGGGCTCACGTCGGTCCCTTCAGGTCAGTGCCAGCCGCGGATGAGGAAGGCCAGGAGCACGATCAGGCCGACGATCATCGCGAATGCATAGTGGTAGAGATAGCCGGACTGCAGGCGCCGCGAGAGGCGCGCGACGATGTCGACCACGCGAGCACTCCCGTTCACCAGCAGGCCATCGATGAAGCCGCTGTCGATCGCGCGCGAGGCGCGACCGAGCTGCACGCCGCCGCCGGCAAAGCCGTCGATCCAGAGATGATCGAAGCCGTACTTGTTCTCCAGCACCCGCACCGGCAGCGAGAAGACGCGTCGCAGACGAGCCGCCCAGTCGGGGCGGAACAGGTAGAGGATCGTGGCGAGCGCGAAACCCGCAAACGTCAGCCAGAACGCCGGCGCTGTAAATCCGTGCAGAGCGAGCTGCACCGGGCCATGCCAGTCCTCCGCACGGATATGCGCCATGGTGTCGCGGGCATGCTGCAGGTCGATCGCGCCGAGGAAGAACGGCCACTGCTCGTGATGGCCGGACCAGTCGGTGCCGAACAGCATCGGCCCCGCGGTGAAGAAGCCGATCAGCATCGATGGAATCGCAAGCAGCACCAGCGGCAGGGTGACGACCCAGGGAGACTCGTGTGGCTCGACCGCCCCATGGTGACTGTCATGTCCGTGCCCATCATCGTGCAAAGGCTCGTGCAGCGTCTGGCTGTCGCCGTGATCGACATTCACACCGGACACCGGTGCTTCGCGGAAGCGCTCGGCGCCATGGAACGTGAGGTACAGCAAGCGGAAGCTGTAAAACGCGGTCACGAAGGCTCCGAGGAGCACCGCCCAATACGCGTACTGCGCCACCCACGAGCCGTTTCGCTCGGCGGCCACCCGGGCCGCCTCGATGATCATGTCTTTCGAGTAGAAGCCACTGAAGAACGGCGTGGCGACCAGCGCTAGCGTGCCGATCAGGCTCGTCCAGTAGGTGATCGGCATGTATTTGCGCAGGCCGCCCATTTTGCGCATGTCCTGCTCATGGTGCATGCCGATGATCACGCTGCCAGCCGCGAGGAACAGCAAGGCTTTGAAGAAAGCGTGCGTCATCAGGTGGAACACAGCCGCCGAGTATGCGGAAGCGCCCAGCGCGACCGTCATGTAGCCCAGCTGCGACAACGTGGAATACGCAACAACGCGCTTGATGTCGTTCTGCACGATGCCGATCAGCCCGGTCCAGAACGCAGTGGTCGCACCGATGAACAGGATGAAGTTGAGCGCCGTCTGGCTCAGCTCGAACAGCGGCGACATGCGCGCCACCATGAAGATTCCGGCGGTCACCATCGTGGCCGCGTGGATCAGCGCGGAGATCGGTGTAGGGCCTTCCATCGAATCCGGCAGCCAGACATGCAGTGGCACCTGTGCGGACTTGCCCATCGCACCGATGAACAGGC
>SCUY01000149.1 GCA_004322525.1 Lysobacter sp.
TGCCCTTACCGCCCGGGCCGGAAAAGATCGAGCGCGATGCGCGGATGGCGCGCCTGGCTGCCGAGATCCATCTGCGCTCGGAGCGCTACGCCAAGCGCCCGAAGCGGAAGTTCGTCTCGGCGAGCACGCAGGAATACGTCTGGGCGACCTACCTGCGCGGCTGGGTGGACCGCGTGGAGCGCGTGGGCAACCTCAATTACCCGGACGAGGCGCGACGCCGGCGCCTCGCGGGGCAGGTGGTCATCACCATCGCTATCCGCCGCAACGGCACGGTGGAGCGCATGGATATCGTGCAGTCCAGTGGCATCCCGCTGCTCGACGACTCCGCGCTGCGGATCGCACGGCTCGCCGCACCCTATCCGCCATTGCCGCATACGGCCGAAGACCCGGACATCCTGCACGTGACCCGCACGTGGCAGTTCCGGCCGGAAGGCACGCTCGTCGACGAGTGAATGCGCGGCACGCGATGCGCGTGCGACCTGGATCAGCGGCTGGCGCGCAGGGCCTGCTGCTCGATGAGCGTCAGCGCGACGTTGTTGCGCAGGTAGGCAGGCTCGACCCGTTCGGGAGCGAGCGCTTCGCCCCGTGCGAACGCGTCCGCACCGAGCCGGGCGACATCCGCGGCATGCGGCAGCGCGTCCGGATCGACGTGCTCGAGGTGGTCTGCGAGGTTCGCGGCCAGCCGGCCCTCCTGCGCGGCGAAACCGGTACCGACGCCGCGCCAGCGACCCGCGTCGATCACCACGTCCGCCGCCGTCGTCAGGTGCTCGGGCATCGATGGGACCAGCGCATCGCCCTGCAGCGTATAGCCGGCGACGTACAGCTCGCTCATGCGGGCGTCGATCGCTGCCAGGACAGGAAGCCGCGGTTCGGCGCGCAATGCGGGCAATGCCAGCGCGGCGAGGGTCGACACCGCCACGACGGGCCGGTCGAGACCGAGCGCCACGCCCTGCGCGATCGCGATCGCGAGGCGCACGCCAGTGAAGGCGCCCGGGCCGCGGCCGACGGCGATCGCATCGAGCGACGAGCGGGCGACTCCGGCATCGGCGAGGAGCGCGTCGGCCCACGGCAGGGCCAGTTCGGCATGCCGACGCGGGGCGATCCCGAAACGCTCGACGACCTCGCCGTCGAGCCACAGGGCGACGGAACAGGCTTCGGTGGCGGTTTCGAAGGCGAGGAGTTTCATCGCGGAAGGCCGAACGCAAGCGGAGGCAGGCGGGCAGTCTAGCGGGAGGCGGCCACGGGCTCGTCGACCGGGGCGATCGCGAAGAACCGCTGTACGTCGGCGATCGAACGTGTTCTGGGGAACGGCGGCAACGAATCAAGGAACGTGCTGCCGTACTGGCGGCCGACCAGCCGTGGATCGCACAGCACCAGCACGCCGCGGTCGGTCTCGGTACGGATCAGCCGGCCCACGCCCTGCTTCAGCGCGATCACCGCCTGCGGCAGCTGTTCATCGCGGAACGGATTGCCGCCGTTGCGACGGATCGCATCGAGCCGCGCTTCGAAGACGGGATCGTCCGGCGCGGCGAACGGCAGCTTGTCGATCACCACCACGCTGAGCGCATCGCCGGCGACGTCCACGCCCTCGCGAAAGCTCGCGGCGCCCAGCAACACACCATTGCCGGAGGCGCGGAAGCGGTCGAGCAGCACCGATCGCGGCGCTTCGCCCTGCACGAACAACGGCCACTGGCCGCCGCGCAGCAGCCCGGCGGCTTCGCGCAGGGCGCGGTGCGAGGCGAACAGCACGAAGGCGCGCCCGCCGGAGGCCTCCAGCACCGGGCGCACCGCATCGATCACCGCCTGCGAATAATCGCGCGAGGAGGGATCGGGCATATCGCGCGGCACCAGACACAGCGCCTGGCGTTGCCAGTCGAACGGGCTGGGCGCGAGCATCGTCGATGGCTGCCAGAGCCCGAGCTTGATCGAGAAGTGCTCGAAGCGCCCACCGACGGCGAGGGTCGCGGAGGTGAAGATCCAGGCGGCCTGCGAGCGTTCGCGGTGCTGCGCGAGCGGGCCGGCGACGTCCAGTGGCGTGCGACTGAGGCGGAAGCCGCGTGCGGTGAGTTCGTACCAGAGCACGCTGCCGTCATTGCATCGGGTGCGCGCTGTCGTGGATCCGCGCGCGTCGTCGGGAGATGAGGGGGCATCCGCCTGCCCGTCGGGATTGATGTCCTGGTCCTCGCCGTCCCGCCAGCGCTGCAGCCGCGCACGGAACTCGACCGCACGTGCCGCGCAACTGTCGAAACCGGGCGAGGCCGAGGCGAGCGCCTGCGTGGCCAGGCGAACGGCGTCGAGCGCGGCGTCGAGTGCATCGAAGGCGTCCTCGACCGCCGGCAGTTCACCCGCTCGGCGCCGCGTCCCGCGCACGGGCAGGTCATCCATCGCCGAGCGCAGCAGCCGCACGCACTGCTCGAGATCGCGCGCGGGTTCCTGCACGGTGGCGAGGGCCGACGGCACCTGCCGGCATTCGAGCAATGCATCGCGCGCGAGTTCGACCAGCGGGCGTGCGCTGAGTGATTCGCCGAAGAACTGCGCGGCGAGTTCCGGCAACTGGTGAGCCTCGTCGATGACAAAGGCCTCCGCGCCGGGAAGGATCTCGCCGAAGCCTTCCTGCTTCAGCGCGAGGTCGGCGAGCAGGAGGTGGTGATTGACGACGACGATGTCGGCCGCCTGTGCGCGCTGGCGCGCGGAGACGACAAAGCATTCGGAAAAGAACGGGCATTCGCCACCCAGACAGTTCTCCGCCGTGCTCGTCACCAGCGCATGCAGCGGGGAGTCTTCCGGCAGGTCGTCGAGCTCGGCGAGATCGCCCATGCGCGTGCGCCCTGACCAGGCGACGATGCGCTGGAACTGGGCGACCTGCTCGCGGCTGCCAAAGCGTGGTTCGTTGCGAGCCGCCGGATCAACCAGGGGCGAGCCCTGCGCCTGGTGCATGCGGTAGTGGCACAGATAGTTGGCGCGGCCTTTCAGCAGCGCGCTCTTGCCGCCGATGCCGAGCGCGGTGCGCACGCGTGGCAGGTCACGATGGTAGAGCTGGTCCTGCAGGGCGCGGGTGCCGGTGGAGATGATCGTCTTCTTGCCGGAGAGCAGCGCGGGCACGAGGTAGGCGAAGGTCTTGCCGGTGCCGGTACCGGCCTCCGCGAGCAAGGTGCCCCGCGCGTCGAACGCGTCGGCAATCGCCGCGGACAGATCCTGCTGCGCGGGCCGCGCCCGGAACGACGGGATTTCCCGCGCCAGCGCACCATCGTTGGCCAGCGCGGCGCGGCTCGCCCCGGAAAGCGCGTCCGTCGCCATGTCAGTAACGGGGTGGCGGCGTGATGGTGCAGGCATCCCGCTCGCGGCCTAGCGCGTCCACGCCCGGGGCATTGACGGGCGACGCCAGCCGCGCGGCCTGCAGGCGGACCTCGAACGCACGACGACACAGCGGGCCAACCTTCGGGCCGGCCCTATGGCTTTCATGCGCGAAACGGTCCGCCTCGGTGGCGCGGCCGAGCATCAGGGCCGCTTCCGCACGTTCCTGCAGCAGTACGGGGTCACCCGGCTGCAGGAGGAGCGCGCGATCGAGCGTCACGGCGGCCGCGTCGAAATGCCGGGCCAGCGCCTCCATGCGCGCCTGCTCCTGCAGGTCCGCGACCTGCGGATCGCGCAGGGGCTGGACGTCGAGCTCGTCCGCGCGCGGACGCGCCGCTTCGCGCAGCGCCGCCTGCGCCGCAGCGATATCAAGCCGCGGCATGATGGCCGCGACGGGCCGTGTCGACGCGCACGCGGTGAGCATCAGGACCGCTGCAGCCACCGCGATCCTCAACGCTCGCCCCCCGCTGGCGGCGGTGTGGGTGGCACAGGTGAGGGTATGGGGGGTGGCAGGCGCTTTGCCGGGTCCGGGTCCTGCGGTTGCCCGCGTCCGAACAGCGAGTCCCAGAAACCACCGCCACTGTCCTGGCCGGAATCGGCCGGCGCGGCGCTGGGCTGCGGCGCATAGGGACAGCCGGTCGAGGGCGGCGCATAGCCGCGAACGAACGGGAAGCGCTGCGCGCCCGGGCACCCGGGATCGGTCGCATTGCTGCCGATGACCCACTGCCAGTCGAGCCCCTCCTCGGGCACCTTCAGCGGCGACGTCGGCAGCCGCGCGAAGAGACCGGACCACACGTGCATCGCGCCGGTCGCCCCGTACAGGCCGGTCGACTTGTTCTGGTCATTGCCGACCCAGATCACTGCCAGGTGGTCACCGGTATACCCGGCGAACCAGCTGTCGCGGCCATCATTGGTGGTACCTGTCTTGCCGGCCGGCGCGAGCGGACCACGGCCGTCGCTGATGAGCTGGCGCGCGGTGCCACCGGTGACCGTGCGCTGCAGCGCGACCGTGATCAGGCGCGCGGCGATCGCGTCGCCTTCCTGCGCAGGCGATGGCGCCTTGTCATACCGGTTGAGGGCGCGACCATTGGCATCGAGCACACCACGCACCGCACGCAAGGGCTGGATCTCGCCCCCCGAAGCGAGGAACTGATACAGCTGCGCCATCGCATACGGGCTCTGGTCGACGGTGCCGAGGATCAACGATGGATTGGCTTCGGCCTCGATGCCGGCGAGCGTGCGCACCAGTTGTGCCACGCGTTCGGGCGTGACCTGCATGCCCACGCGCACCGTCGCCTGGTTGTATGACATCGCCAGTGCATCGATCAGCCGCACCGAGCCATGGCTGCGCCCGTCGGAGTTTTTCGGCGACCACCGCCTGCGGCCATCGAGACGGATGCTCACCGGCGAATCGTCGATCCAGCTCGCGAGCGAGAAGCGGTCAGGCTGCGCCAGCGCGAGCAGGTAGACGAACGGCTTGAGCAGGGAACCGACCGGGCGCTGCGCCTCCACGGCGCGGTTGAACCCGTGCTCGGATACCTGTCGCGCGCCGACCACGGCGACCACCTCGCCGCGGTGGACATCCGTCACCACCATGCCGGTCTGCAGGGGCGGCCCCCGCCTGCTGTCGAGCGACTTGAGCGTCCGGGTGACCGCGCCCTCGGAGTACGCCTGCGCGGCAGGCGACATGCCGGTCATCACGCTGAGCCCGGCGCCGATCAGCGCATCGGTCGGGTAGTCGCGGGCGAGCTGGCGACGCACCAGGTCGACATAGGCGGGGAAGCGGTTGGGTGCGAGCGTGGACGGATTGCTCGTGATACCCAGCGGCGCCTTCAGCGCGCGCGCGTACTCCGGCTGCGCGATGAGCCCGTTCTCGAGCATTTTCTGCAGCACGAAATTACGGCGCTCCCGCGCGCGTTCCGGATATTTGCGCGGGTCGTAATACGACGGGCCACGGACGATGCCGATCAGCAGCGCGACCTGCTCGGTGCCCAGATCCCGCAGATCGCGGCCAAACCAGAATTCGGCACCCGCCGCGACGCCGCGGATGGCCTGCGAACCCCGCTGCCCGAGGTAGACCTGGTTGAAGTAGGCCTCGAGAATCACGCTCTTGTCGTAACGCGCCTCGATCAGCAGCGCGTAGATGATTTCCTTGAACTTGCGGTTGTAGGTCTGCTCCTGCCCGATGCCGAGCAGCCCGCTGCGCGCCAGCTGCTGGGTGAGCGTGCTCGCGCCCTGCCGCGTGTCATTGGTGCGCAGGTTGACCAGCACCGCACGCGCCATGCCACTCAGGTCGATGCCGATGTGACGGTTGAAGTCACGGTCCTCGACCGCCTGCAGCCCGGTGACCAGCAGATCCGGCACTTCGTTGATGCGGACCAGGCGACGTTCTTCCTGCTTCTGTCCGTACAGCGTGGCGATGCGCGCAGGGTCGAGGCGGTGCGAACGCAGCGTGCGGCGGTTGTCGACATCGCGCACCGAAGCAATGCGTCCCTGCCCCAGCACCACTTCCACGCGACGCGCTGGAATCGCGCCATCGACGTCGTTGAAACCGCGGCTCGCGATCAGCCAGCGGCCACCCTGCTGCGCGTAGCTGCCCTCGCGCTTGCCACCCCCGGCGCGGTAGGACGAAGCCTCCAGCTCGGTCTTCAGCGTGGCCGCATCCATGGCGATGCCCGGCGCGACCACCAGCGGACGTGCATAGACACGCGTCGGCAGCTGCCAGCGCAACTGGCCGAAACGCTGGCCCACCTCATGGTTGAGGTACAGCACGTAGGGGATCAGGAACCCCAGCCCGAGACCGATGGCCGCGAGCCCCCAGGTCAGCAGGCGGCGGCGCCACGGTGGCATGCCATCGCCGTCGTCATCGGCATCGTCTTCGTCGTAATCGATTCGGGCCACGGAATGCGAGAATGAAGGGCTGTCGCCCGCGTGCGGCGAGTCTAGCGCAGCCGCCTGAATACCCGTCCGGCCGGCGCCGAATAACGCTCGATGGAGTAACGATGGCAGCCACCGCATGATCACGAGCTGGGCCGATATACGTTTTCTTTCGGTGCGGATGGCCGGGCTCGTACGCCGCGGCATGGCCAGCCTGCGCGAGCGCGGGTTCAAGGCCACCTTCGAGCGCCTCCTTGCGCGCCTGGGGCGGCGGGGGGTCGCACCGGGGACGCGTCCATGGCTCCCCGCCGAGGCACCGTTCGCACCGTTTTCCATCGGCATGGCAGCCGCACCGGTCGCCTCCATCATCATTCCGGTCTACAACCAGTTCGCCCACACGCTCGCCTGCCTGCGTGCGCTCGCCGCGCATTCGCCCGCGGCACCGGTCGAAGTGATCGTGGTCGACGATGGCTCGTCGGACGAGACCGCGCTGCGCCTGCCCGACATCGCGGGTGTCGTGTACGTGCGCCGCGAATGCAATGGCGGCTTCATCGCCGCCTGCAATGACGGCGCCGCCCGGGCGCGGGGGCGATTCGTCGTCTTTCTCAACAACGACACCGTGCCGCAATCCGGTTGGCTCGATGCGCTGCTCGGTACCTTCGACGCGTTTCCCGACACCGGCCTGGCGGGTGCTCGCCTGATCTATCCGGACGGGCGCCTGCAGGAAGCCGGTGGCCTCGTGTTCTCCGATGCGAGCGGCTGGAACTACGGGCGTTTCGGCACCGCGGAAGATCCGCGCTACAGCTATGTGCGCGCCACCGACTACTGCTCGGGTGCGGCGATCGCCCTGCCGCGCGACCTGTTCGCCCGGCTCGGCGGCTTCGACATCCGCTACGCACCGGCGTATTACGAAGACACCGACATCGCCTTCGCGGTCCGTGCAAGCGGGCATGCCGTTCGCTACCAGCCGGCCTCGATCGTCGTGCATTGCGAAGGGGCCACCGCGGGCACCGACACCGGTTCGGGAATCAAGGCCTACCAGCGCCGCAACCAGACCGTCTTCGC
This sequence comes from Lysobacter sp., assembly GCA_004322525.1. Taxonomy (GTDB): domain Bacteria; phylum Pseudomonadota; class Gammaproteobacteria; order Xanthomonadales; family Xanthomonadaceae; genus Cognatilysobacter. The sequence continues at coordinate 7,297 of SCUY01000149.1, forward strand.
AGACAAATGGGCGCGGGCACTGGTCGACCAGCCCGCGCCCGGAACGCCAGCGGACCAGGCCGTGGTCCGCGCGCAGCGCCAGGTACTTGTCATCGATTCGCTAACGCCCGACGAGACACGCGACTCCGGCTCGCTCCGGATCATCAACCTGATGCGCCTGCTCATCGAGGAAGGCGCACACGTGGTGTTCCTTGCCGCCAACCGCGAGCACACGGGTACGCCCACACGCCGGCTGCAGCAGCTCGGGGTCGAAGTCTGGTACGCGCCGCATGCGCAGCGGCCGCCGTCATGGCTTCAGCGCCATGGTGCCCGCTTCGACACCATCGTCGTCTGCAGGCACTACGTCATGCGCGAGTTCCTGCCGTTGTTGCGGCAGCATGCGCCACAGGCCCGTATCGTGTTCGACACCGTGGACCTGCACTACCTGCGCGAACAGCGCGGCGCGGAACTTTCCGGCGACCCTTCCATGCGACGCGCGGCGACGCGGACGCGCAGCCTCGAGCTTGACGTCATCGCAGGCAGCGATGTCACCCTGGTGGTCAGCGACGTCGAGCGTGCTCTCCTCGCGCGCGATGCACCCGGCGCGCGGGTCGAGATCCTCTCCAACCTTCACCACGCGGCCGGCCCCGGAAAGCCCTTCGATGCACGTCGCGACATGGTCTTCGTGGGCGGTTTCCGGCACCCGCCAAACACCGATGCGGTGCTGTGGTTCGCTCGCGATGTATGGCCGCGCATCCGCGCGGAATTGCCGGGCGTCCGCTTCGCCTGCATCGGCGCCGACCCGCCGGCCGAGGTGCGCGAACTCGCCGCCCTGCCGGGCATCGATGTGCATGGCCACGTCCCCGACATCGCGCCGTTCATGGAGGGTGCGCGGGTCGCGGTCGCACCGCTGCGCTACGGCGCCGGGGTGAAGGGCAAGGTCAACCTGAGCATGGCGCATGGGCAGCCGGTGGTCGCGACCTCCTGCGCGGTCGAAGGCATGCACCTGACGGATGGCGTGGACGTGCTCGTCGCGGACGATGCGCAGGCTTTCGCGGACGCGGTGGTACGCGCCTATACGGATGCCGGGCTGTGGGAGCGCCTTGCGGGCAATGGCCTGGACAGCGTGCGACGGCACTTCTCCCCCGATGCGGCCCGCGACGTCTGCTGCCGCGTTTTTTTTGATCGCGGCTAGGCG
>SCUY01000150.1 GCA_004322525.1 Lysobacter sp.
GGTGCCGCCGCTGCGAAGCACACGCCCCTCACCAGCGCTGGCACAGGCGGAGAGGCACAGCACGGCGGCAAAGAGAATCAGGCGCATGGCGGAAATCCAGCAGGAGGAAAGCCGAGCGTAGCCCGCCTGCCGTCGCCGACGGTTCACGGCTCACGGCGGTCGTCGAGCGTCGCGTGCCCCTCTTCGTCGATATGCACGGTGATGCGCCGGCCGAACTCGCTTTCGGCGGTCGGCCCGATCAGGCAGCCACACAGGGCGGCGGCGAGCGCCGGCACGGTATTGCTATGCCCGATCACCACGACGGTGCCGGCCCGATGCACATGGCGCAGGATCCGCGCCATGTCATCCGCCGATGTGTTGGCGTCGTAGATGCTAACGGGCAGGGCATGGTCCTGAGCGACGGGCGCGGCGGTCAGCTGCGTACGGCGAAAGCCGGTGGCATACACCGCGACCACCGGCTCACGGTGGAGACGTTGGACGAGACGTTGAACACGGCCGCGGCCGGCATCGGACAGCGACGGGTCGCGCGGATCGTCCTGCGCCTTTTCCGCATGGCGCATCAGCACATAGGTGATTCCACCGGTAGCCGGGCCGTGCGTCGCGCAGGCCGATGTGATGGACAGCAGTAGAAATACAAGCGTGGCGCGCATGCTCGACTCCCGGTGGAGCGCCATCACAATGCGCCCGCCACTGGCGTGCATGTGGCGCACGTCATGTCAGCGCTGGGCCAGCGTGATCAGCAGGCCCCGCGCCGCCGCCAGCCGCATGCCGGGCTCGGGCAGTTCGAGTTTCACCCGCAGCTTGTCGGGGCCGTCCATGCGGTAATGCTTCGGCTGGCCCTGGATGAGGTGGATGATCGCCATCGGGTCGACATTCGGCTTGTCCACGAACTGCAGGCGTCCGCCCGCTTCGCCCAGATCCATTTTGCGCAGCCCCAGCGCGGTGGCCTGCAGTTTCAGTTCGGCGATCGCGAAGAGGTTCTTCGCGGGCTCGGGAAGCAGGCCGAAGCGGTCGATCATCTCCACCTGCAATTCGCGCAGTTCTTCAGGATTCCTGGCGCTGCTGATGCGCTTGTAGAGCGTAAGCCGCGCATGCACGTCGGGCAGATAGTCGTCCGGAATGAGCGCGGGGAGATGCAGCTCGACCTCGGCGCCGCGCGTTTCGGTCATGTCCACGTCCGGCAGCTTGCCCTGCCGGATGGAACGCACCGCGCGTTCGAGCAACTCGGTGTACAGGCTGAAACCGACTTCCGTCATCTGTCCGCTCTGGTCCTCGCCGAGCAATTCGCCGGCGCCGCGGATTTCGAGGTCGTGCGTGGCCAGGGTGAACCCCGCGCCCAGCTCGTCCATCGCCTCGATCGCATCGAGGCGCTTCTTCGCATCGGCCGAGATCGTCTTCCGATCGGGAATCAGCAGGTAGGCATAGGCGCGGTGATGCGAGCGGCCGACGCGGCCGCGCAGCTGGTGCAGCTGCGCGAGGCCGAACTTGTCCGCGCGGTTGATGATGATCGTGTTCGCGTTGGGGATGTCGATGCCCGATTCGATGATCGTCGTCGACAGCAGCACGTTGAAGCGCTGCTTGTGGAAATCGAGCATCACGCGTTCGAGTTCGCGCTCGGGCATCTGGCCGTGAGCGACGCCGATGCGTGCATCCGGCACCAGTTCCTGCAGTTCACGCTGCATGCGCCCGATGCTCTCGACGTCGTTGTGCAGGAAGTAGACCTGCCCGCCGCGCGCGAGCTCGCGCTGGAAGGCCTCGCGCAGCTGCGCGTCGTCCCAGGGCACGACGAATGTCTGCACGGCGAGGCGGTGCGCGGGCGGCGTGGCGATGATCGACAGGTCGCGCAGGCCCGCCATCGCCATGTTGAGCGTGCGCGGGATCGGCGTCGCGGTGAGCGTGAGCAGGTGTACGTTCGCACGCAGCGCCTTCAGCGCTTCTTTCTGGCGCACGCCAAAGCGCTGCTCCTCGTCGACGATGACGAGACCCAGGTCCTTGAAGCGCACGTCCGGCTGCAGCAGCCGGTGCGTGCCGACGATCACGTCGATGCCGCCATCGGCCACCTTCTCCAGCTCCGCCGCGATCTCTTTCTTCGACTTGAAGCGCGAGAGCACTTCGACGCGGATCGGCCAGTCGGCGAAACGGTCGCTGAAATGTCGGTAGTGCTGTTCGGCGAGCAGCGTGGTCGGCACCAGCAATGCGACCTGCTTGCCACTGGCCGCGGCCACGAAAGCGGCGCGAACGGCGACCTCGGTCTTGCCGAAGCCGACATCACCGCAGACCACACGGTCCATCGGCTGGCTCGACTGCAGGTCGCGGATCACGGCTTCGATCGCCGAGTGCTGGTCGGGCGTTTCCTCGAACGCAAATGCGGCGGCGAATGGCTCGTACATGGAACGGTCGACGTCGATCGCAAGGCCAGCACGCGCATGGCGCCTGGCCTGGATCTCCAGCAGTTCGGCGGCGACGTCACGCACCTTCTCGGCGGCTTTTTTCTTCGCTTTCGTCCACTGCTCGCCGCCGAGCGAATGCAGGGGCGCGGTGTCGGCGGAGGCGCCGGAATACCGGTTGATGAGATGCAGCTGCGCGACCGGCACGTAGAGGCGATCGCCCTTGGCGTATTCGATGTCGAGGAATTCACCGGGTGTGCCGCCGATGTCCAGGCGCACCAGGCCACGATAGCGGCCGACGCCGTGATCCTCGTGGACGATGGGCGCGCCTTCGGTGAGTTCGCCGAGGTCTCGCAGGATCGCTTCGGGCTCGCGCCCGACGCGCTTGCGCCGGCGCGGCTGGCTGGCCCGCTCCGGAAACAGCTGGCGTTCGGTGAGAACAGAGAAAGCGGGCGCGGAGATCGAGAAGCCGTCGTCGAGCGGGGCGACGGTGATGAAGAAGTTGTCCGGCATGTACCGCGCCGGAGGAACTGTTGCCGATCGACCATCGTCCGCGCGACGGTCATCGACCGGAACGCTGCCGCCGACGGCGACAGTGCCATGGCGACCGGGGCGGTCCTGCGCCAGTGGCCCGCGTTCGATGAACGCCGTCCAGTCCGGCAGCACGACCGGCTTCAGGCCGACCGCATCAAGCAGCTCGAGCAAGGCTTCGCGGCGGCCGGCGGAGTCCGCGGCGATCAGCACGTCACCGGGATACGCGCCGAGGAACGACTTGAGCGATTCGGAGTTCGCCTGATCGCGCACCGCGAGCGGCAAGGGCATCGCGGGCTGGTCACCCAGAGGCACCGCCCGTTCGAGATGCGTATGCCCCGGCCCACAGACTTCGATGCGCGTGGTGGCGTTGAAGATGCCACGCAATGCGTCCGGCGAGAGATAGAGTTCGGACGGCGGCAGGATCGGCCGCTCGACGTCATGGCGTCGCTGTTCGTAGCGTTCCCCGGTCTGTTTCCAGAACTGGTCGGCCGCTTCGAGGCTGCCTTCACCGAGGATGGGCAGCGTCGCGTCGTCGAGATAGCCGAACAGTGTCGCCGTCTCATCGAAGAACAGCGGCAGGTAGTACTCGATACCGGTGGGTGCGTGGCCCGACTTCAGGTCCTGGTAGAGCGAGCTGCGCCGGGTATCGACGTCGAAGCGCTCGCGCAGCTTCTCCAGTGCGCGTTTCAGCGATGCCTCGTCGAGCGGCAGCTCGCGGCCGGGCAGCAGGTGCACGGCTTCGATCTTCTCCAGCGAGCGCTGGCTCTCCGGGTCGAAGTTGCGGATCGTGTCGATCCCGTCGTCGAGCAGTTCGAGGCGGAATGGTTCGTCCGCGCCCATCGGATACACGTCCAGCAGCCCGCCGCGCACCGCGAAGTCGCCCGGGTCGAGTACCTGGGGAACATGCCGGTAACCCGCGCTTTCCAGCCGGCGCTTCTCGGCGTCGAGGTCCAGCCGCTGGCCGACGCGCAGATTGAAGCTTCCGCCCACCACATGGCGCGGTGGAGCCAGCCGTTGCATGAGCGTGGGTATCGGCAGCACCACGATGCCGCGCTGCAGGCCCGGCAGATGGTGGAGCGTCGCCAGCCGCTGGCTGACGATGTCGGGATGCGGGCTGAAGGCGTCGTAGGGCAGCGTCTCCCAGTCCGGGAACGCGAATACCGGCACGTCGCCACCGGCAGCGGCGGCGCGACCGAGCAGTGTGCGCAGGTCACCCTCGAGCTGGTGTGCGGTGTGGTTGTCGCGGGTAACCGCGAGCACTGGCGCGCGCCGTGCACGGGCTACGGTGGCGATATGGAAGGCCAGCGCCGAGGCGGAAGCGGGCGCGCGCCACCAGGCGCGCTGCTGGCCGGCCTGCGGCAGCGGCGGGATCGGAAAGTATGGGGATGCCATCAGACGCGCAATTCTAGCCGAGCGCGTCGCCACGCCCGCGCCCGGAACCTCTCGGTGTCAGTCAGGGACCAGACGCCATGCGACGCGAACCAGCGAGGGGTGGCTCGCTTCGGGCAACCGCCGGAAGCCGAGGGATTCAGCGAGCACCAGCATCCCTTCGTTCGAAGCGGGGAACTCGCCTTCCAGCAGGTCGAGCTTCCGGCTGCGCGCCCACTTGGCCAGTCGCGTCAGCAGGTAGCGACCCATGCCGAGCCCGTCGATGAAAGCGCTGACGACGATGCCAAATTCCCCGCGATGACCCGCCTGATCGGTCCGCGCATGCGCATGCGCGGCAATGACGGCTTCTCCCGGCGGCTGCATGTCGGTCACCACCAACGCGAAGTCCGTTTTCGGGTTGAGGCGCGTGAGCCGCTGTGCGTCGGCGGCGGTCAGTTCCGTGCGGCCGTCCAGCAGCCAGGCCCGGAGAACTTCCGGTTCCAGCAGGGCGAAACCGGAGCGGAGCGGCTCGGCATCCTCGGGGCGGATGGGTCTGACCAGGACTTCACGACCATTCGCCAAACGATGTTTCTCGTGCCAGGGCGGCAGCCGCTCGCGTGTATTCATGCCCGGCAGCGTTTCAGAGCGGGTGTGAGCTTCCCGTCGAACCGCCGCGTGCAGGCCGACGCGCGCCTGAGCGGCTGGTGAGAAAGCGGCCACCGGCAACGGCCGCTTGTGTGCATCATCGCGCGCGTTCGAGCCCTGCCGGACTGGCATTGGACGATCGACAGCGCCCGCCGGCCGAACTCAGCCGTTGCGGGCGCGGAGCCTGCTGAAGACCTGCACGACGAGCAGTACCCCGACTCCGGCCACGATCCCTGCGAGTGCATTGAAAGCCATCGACACCAGCTGCCCCGCCGGCCCGGCGGAATAGTGTTCGATGAAACCCGCCAGCGCCGGCACGCCATGCACGAGGATGCCGCCGCCGACGAGGAACATCGCGGCGGTTCCCGCGACGGACAGGAATTTCATGAGCAGCGGTGCGGCTCGAAGGATCAGCGCGCCCAGTGCACGGCTCACCGCGCCATTGCGCCTGGCCAGCGCGAGGCCGGCATCGTCGAGTTTGACGATGCCTCCGACGAGGCCGTAGACCCCGATCGTCATGATCAGGGCGATGGCGACCAGGACAGCCAGGCGTGACATGAACGGCTGCCCGGCCACCGTCCCCAGACTGATGACGATGATCTCCGCCGACAGGATGAAGTCGGTGCGGATCGCTCCGCGGATCTTGCCTTTCTCGAACGCGAGCATGTCGACGGCCGGGTCCTGCACCGCGTTCCGGTGCGCCGCGTGCTCGGCATCGGCTTCTGGAGCGTGCAGCCAGCGATGCGCCAGCTTCTCCACGCCCTCGTAGCAGAGGTAGGCACCCCCCACCATCATCAGCGGCACCACGGCCCACGGCGCCACCGTGCTCACCAGCAAAGCCGCGGGAACGAGGATCGCCTTGTTCAGCAGCGAACCCTTGGCGACCGCCCAGACCACCGGCAGTTCACGGTCGGCGCGGACACCCGCTACCTGCTGTGCATTCAGCGCGAGGTCGTCGCCGAGCACGCCAGCGGTCTTCTTGGTCGCGACCTTGGTCATCGCGGCGACGTCGTCGAGCACCATCGCGATGTCGTCGATCAGGGCGAGCAGGCTGGCAGCGGGCATCGAATGCAGTAGGGCGGAGGGCGCAGGAGTTTCGCACAGCCCTGTGCAGAGGAACTCAGGGGGGCGACACGATCCAGTCCATCCGCCACCCGGCGCCGGCGTCTTCGCCGAGCGCCTGCGCCAGCGCCGGCAGGACGACGCGCAGGCGGTTGTCGAGCTTCCACGGCGGGTTGACGATCAGCAGGCCACTGCCATTCATGCGCAGCGGCGAATCGTCCTTGCGGACCAGCACTTCCGCGGCCAGCACCGACTTGGCCGGCAGTGTGGCCGCGCGACGGTAGACCGGCTGCAGCGCGCGCCGCAGCTTGATCGGATACCAGAGTGCATACGTGCCCTGCGGAAAACGGCCCAAGGCATCGCGCAGGGCGGGCAGGGCGATGTCGAACTCGCCCATCTGGTTCTCATAGGCCGGGTCGATCAGCACCAGGCCCCGGCCGATGCGGGCCTCGCTGGATCGCGGCGGCAGCAGGGCATGCAGCGCACCGTAGCCATCGCGTGCATGCACGGCTACCTGCGGCCGACTGGCCATGGCCACGCGAAGGCGTTCCACTTCGTCCGGCACGATCTCGCAGCAGGCGATCCGGTCCTGCTCGCGCAATGCATGCGCCAGCAGCCAGGGAGAGCCGGGATAGATACGCTCGCCGTGCTCGGCCCGGCAGGCGTCGATCGCCTCCAGATAGCGGCGTAGGCCGGCATTCGGCGCGGTCAGCCGGCCGATGCCATCGTCGGCCTCGCCCGTGCGCCGCGCCGGGGCGCCGTCGAGCGCATACAGGCCCCGGCCGGCATGCGTGTCGAGCGCGAACAGCGGTGCGGGCTTGGCGGTCAATGCGTCGCACAGTTCGAGCAGGACGGCATGCTTGAGCACGTCGGCATGGTTGCCGGCATGGAAGGCGTGGCGGTAATTCATCGCGCTAGCCTACGCACTTCATCGCGGGGGAGCGATCCGCGGCTCGTCTATGCTGCCGCCCGGGGAGGGACGATGCCTACGATCCTGCTGGTTGAAGACGAAGCCGTGATCGCGCGGGCGGTGGAGTTCGCGCTGCGCGGCGAAGGCTTCGATACCCTGCACTGCCTGACGGGCGGCGATGCGCTGCGACTGGCTCGCACGCAGCTGTTCGAGCTGGCGATCCTCGACGTGGGCCTGCCTGACATCGGCGGATTCGCACTGTGTCGCGAGCTGCGTCGCGTGCGTGACCTGCCGGTGATTTTCCTCACCGCCCGCGATGCCGAGGCCGATCGGGTGCTGGGGCTGGAGATTGGCGCCGATGACTACATCGCCAAACCATTTTCGCCGCGCGAGCTCGTGGCCCGTGTTCGCGCGGTGCTGAGGCGTTCGAACCCGCCCGTCGCAGCACCAGGGTTCGATCACGATGCGGAAGGGCACCGCGTATCGTTCCGTGGCCGGACGCTGTCGCTCACCCGCTACGAATACGGCCTGCTCGCGGCGTTGCTGCAGCGGCCCGGCGCGATCCTGTCGCGTGCGCAGTTGATGGACCGCGTCTGGGGCGGGGAGAGCGACAGCTCCGATCGCACGATCGATACCCACATCAAGACCCTGCGCGCGAAGCTGCGCGAGATCGACCCGCAGGCCGACCCCATCCGCACGCAGCGCGGCCTGGGTTATTCGTTGCAGGTCGACTGACGTGCGCATCGGCCTGCGGGTCTTCCTGGGCTATTTCGCCATCGTGGCGCTGGCCGGCATCCTGCTGTCGCAGGTCTTCGTCGCGCAGGTGAAGCCCGGCGTGCGGCAGGCAATGGAGGACACGCTGGTCGATATGGCGAACATGCTCGCAGAACTCGCCACGGACGACCTGATCGCCGGCCGCATCGCGACCGGCCGTTTCGCGCACCACGTCACCGCGCTGCGCACGCGTGATCCGGGGGCGGAAATCTGGGGCTTTCCAAAGCGGGCGGCGACCTACCGCGTCTACGTGACCGATGCCCGCGGGATCGTGGTCTACGACAGCAGCGGCCGCGACGTGGGTCGCGACTACTCGAAGTGGAACGACGTGTACCGCACACTGCGCGGCGGCTATGGCGCGCGTTCCACGGTGGATGAGCCGCGCGATCCGGATTCGACGGTCATGCACGTGGCCGCGCCCATCCGCGACCCGGCCGGCCGCATCATCGGTGTGCTCACCGTCGCCAAGCCGAATCGGGTGATCCAGCCTTTTATCGCGCGTAGCCAGCAGGTGGTGCTGCGCTGGGGTGCGTTGCTGCTGGGTGCGTCGCTGCTGGTAGGTATCGCGGCTGCGGCCTGGCTCTCGCGCCAGCTCGGGCTGCTGCGCCGCTATGCGCAGGCGGTGGCTGCCGGCGAGCGCGCGACGCTGCCGCGGTCCGCCGGCGAGTTCGCCGACCTCGGCCGGGCGCTGGAAACGATGCGCGCCAAGCTCGAAGGCAAGCAGTACGTCGAGCAGTACGTGCATGCGCTGACCCATGAGATGAAGAGCCCGCTTACCGCGATCCGTGCCAGCGCCGAACTGCTCGAACAGCCGATGCCGGAGCCCGAGCGCACCGCGTTCGCGCAGGCGGTGCGCTCGCAGGCCGAGCGGCTGTCGCAGATGATCGACAAGCTGCTCTCGCTCGCCGCGGTGGAGCATCGCCAGCGTATCGATGCGCCGGTGGTGATCGGGATCGAATTGCTGCTCGCTGATGTCGAGGCCGATACGCGCGAGCGGTTGGCCCGGCGCCGGCAGCACCTCGTGGTCAACGCCGCAGCGGCGTCCATCAGCGGTGATCTGTTCCTGTTGCGGCAGGCGGTCGGCAACCTTGTCGAGAACGCGAGCGATTTCGCGCCGGCCGGCTCGCCCATCGTGATTGCGGTTGACATCGAACCTGCCGAAGTCGTGATTCGCGTGCGCGACCACGGGCCTGGCATGCCCGGATACGCGATCGCACGCGTCTTCGAACGTTTCTATTCACTGCCCCGCCCGGACGGCGCAGGGCGCAGCAGCGGCCTGGGCCTGTGCTTCGTGGCCGAGGTCGCCGACCTGCATGGCGGCAGCGCGGGGCTGGTGAATCATCCTGGCGGTGGTGCGGAGGCGATACTCCGCCTGCCACGCACCGGCTGACTTCATACCCGCTTCACCGTCGCGCCATCGCCGCCGCACCGGCGCGGCAGAGTCTGCAGCTTCCTACGAGGAAGCCGACGATGAGACTGTGGTTGAAGATGCTGATGGTGCTGGGGCTGACCCTGGCGATTCTGGTTCCGCTGGCCATGGTCCGCGGTGTCATCGGCGAGCGCGAGCGCTACCGTGCGGACGCGGTAGCGAGCGTGGAGCGCTCATTCGCCGGCCCACAGGCCATCGCCGGCCCCGTATTGACGGTGCCCTACGTGGAGACGGTGCAGGTCGACCAGGCTGACCGCGACGGTGTCATGCGTACGGTTCGCCGCCGCCAGGCCGGCGCATGGACCTTCTTCCCCACCACGTTGACGGTCACCGGCCCGCTCATGCCGACGTTGCGCCGCCGCGGCATCTACGAGGTGCGGCTCTATGACTGGCATGGCGCGGTGTCAGCCCGTTTCGATGCGCGGATTCCGGCTGCGGTGGCGGGTAGCGACCGCGTCATTCTGGAGCCATGGCTCAGTTTCGGAATCGCCGACGTGCGCGGTATCCGCAGTACGCCCCGGCTGCAGGTCGACGGTCGCGATATCGAGCTGCGCGAAGGCTTCGGCGCGCGCGAAGCAAATGGCTTGCACGTGCGGCTCGCCGTGCCGGAAGCGGGCACGCGGCTGCAACTGGCAACGCGGCTGGCACTCGACCTTTCCGGCGCGGAATCCTTCGGAGTCGTGCCACTGGGCAAGGCCAATCGGATCGACATCGCCTCCCCATGGCCGCATCCGAGCTTCCAGGGCATCTCGCCATTTTCCAGCCGCATCGATGCAGCGGGTTTCAAAGCGCAATGGCGCGTCGCTTCGGTGGCCACTGACGTGCAGCGGCAGTACCTCGGCGGGCGCATGGCGCAACCGTTGGACGACGGCGTGCGACGTGATCCGTCCACGCCGACCACGGCCGCGGCCGCGGCCGGGCTGGAAGCACTGGGGATCGTGCTCACCGATCCGGTCGATGCCTATACGCAGGCAGACCGCGCCACCAAGTACGGGGTCTTGTTCGTCCTGCTGACGTTCGTCGGGTTTTTCATGTTCGAAGTGCTGCGCGCGCTACCGATCCACCCGATCCAGTACGGGCTCGTCGGTCTCGCGCTCGCGGTGTTCTTCCTGCTGCTGGTAAGCCTGAGCGAGCACCTGCGCTTCGGCTGGGCCTACGTGGTGGCGAGCGGTGCCTGCGTCGGCCTGATCGGCTTCTACCTGTCCGCGGTGCTGCGCAGCGCGGCGCGCGGCGCGGGCTTTGCGGCGATGCTCGGGCTGCTGTACGGCGCGCTCTATGGCCTGCTGGTGTCGGAAGACAATGCGCTCGTACTCGGCGCTTCGCTGCTGTTCGCCACGCTGGCCGGCGTCATGCTCGCCACCCGCAGGCTCGACTGGTCCCGGGTGGGGTCCACTCCCCCGGTGCGCGCGGAGTAGGAAAGGCGACTGTGTCGATCGCGCTACTGCGCTGTGACGGACAGCCGGATGCCGAGTGCTTCCATGTAGGCGGGTTCGCCGCCGAGATCGGCTTCCAGCAGGGGACGGCTGCGAAGCCAGGGTTTCGACAGCGTCAGCTGGATGTCATCACCGTCCGCCT
>SCUY01000151.1 GCA_004322525.1 Lysobacter sp.
AGCCGGAAGTGTTTTCGACCTGTTGGCGGACCCACGCCACAACCACCGCGTCGAGGTCATCGGCGGCGTGCTGGGCGACGAGGCCGGCGCGATGCTGACCACCTATTTCCGCGCCAAGCGCCGCTGCAAGGATGCGCCCGCCGGTTAGGTGCCGTCGTCGGACTGGCGGCGGATTTCCTGGTCGACTTCCTCGTCGAAGCTGCGCACCGAGAGGCTCACTTCGATGCCCAGCAGGACGCTTGCGCCCAGCAGGAAGGCTACGCCGAGTACCGCGAGCGCGGTCGGCAGTACGCCAAGACGGAATCCCATGAAGGCGTCGATAGCCAGGGTCAGGCTGGTTCCGACGAAGCCGCCGAGCGCGGCGTAGAGCATCTGGCAGGCGCGCAGCACGAGGTGCGCGCGGCGGCGGTGGCGACGGATCCGCAGGTCGCGCGAAGGGGCATCCGGCGCGTAACGCTTCCACTCATCGATCAGCGAGCGCAAGCGGTCCACCACCCGCGCGAGCCGTGCATTCGCGGATACCAGCAACGACCCGGTCGCCGCCATCAGCAGGGCAGGGGCGAGCATCGCGGTCAGGATGGCGTAATGGCCGGTGGTCAGCAGGGCATTCATTCGCTCAGGCCTACAGGGGGCTGGACTATGATGCGTCGTCCCCATCACATTCGCGAGCGCATGGCTGCCATTCCCTCCCAGGAGCACCGGTTGATCTGGATCGATCTCGAGATGACCGGCCTCGATACGGACAATGATTCGATCATCGAGATCGCGACGGTCGTGACCGATGCGGAACTCAACGTGCTGGCCGAGGGGCCGGAATTTGCGATCGCGCATCCCGTGAGCCGGCTGGAGGCGATGGACGACTGGAACCGCAAGCAGCACCACCGCTCGGGGTTGTGGGGTCGCGTCGTCTCGCAAGGTGTGCCGATGGAGGAAGCCGAGGCGCGGACGCTCGCGTTCCTGACCGAATGGGTGGCCCCGAATACCTCGCCGATGTGTGGCAATTCAATCTGCCAGGACCGCCGTTTCCTGCACCGGCTGATGCCGCGCGTCGAGCGGCATTTCCATTACCGCAACCTCGACGTGAGCACCATCAAGGAACTCGCGCGGCGCTGGTCGCCACAGGTGTCCGCCGGTATGGTCAAGGAGTCCGCCCATACCGCGCTGAGCGATGTGCGCGATTCGATCGCGGAGTTGCGTCACTACCGGCAGTTCATGGGTGTGCTGGGCGGGATCGCCTGACGATCGTAGGCGCTGTCACACCGAACTTTCCGCTGTGTCGCCGGTCCGAGGTGTTTCCTCCACACCGGCCCCACCATGGAAGGTATTCGCCAGCGCGGCCTTGTGCTCGCGAGCGTGCTGTTGCTGCATGTCGCGATCGCATATTGGTTGATCGGCTTTCGGATCGCCCCGCATTCCACGCAGGATTCGGGCGCGACGCCACTACTGGTCACCTTCATCCGCAGGCCTGCTAACAGCATGCAGGAAGGGGTGAGGCGTGATCCTTTGCCAGTGACCATGCCGAGGCGACCGCCGAAGTTGATGATGACAAATGCGTCTTCTGAGGGGAGCGCCGCTCACATAACGCGGCCCGTGGAGCCCCTGCCCAAGCGTGCGTCCCCGAAGGCGCCGCTTCCCGCGACGTTGGATCTCCACGTCCGGGAAGACGAGCGCTTCCAGCGAATCAGTGCTGTACCACCAGGGTTACACCGCGAACCCGAGCGCTACACCGCGCTCGTGAGGACGCGCTTCGCGCGTGCATGGGTGCCACAAGGCAATGCGCTTCGCAGCGCGGGCTGGCGAAACCCCGTGCTGGGCCTGGCACTCGGAGCATTCGGCGGGCCGCCTGTTCACTGCTCCGAAGTAGAGCGGCGACTACGAAAGCCGAACTGTCTCAACGAGGACGCCGACACGCAGTCGGAGTCGGTCCAATAAAAAAAGCCCGCTTGCGCGGGCTTTGAAGAAGTGGCGTCCCCAGGGGGATTCGAACCCCCGTCGCTACCGTGAAAGGGTAATGTCCTGGGCCTCTAGACGATGGGGACAACCGGGGCTGCGAACAGCCTTGAGTTGTTGGTGGAGCCAGCCGGGATCGAACCGGCGACCTCTACAATGCCATTGTAGCGCTCTCCCAGCTGAGCTATGGCCCCACACGCTGGAAAGACGACTAGCTTAGGGTGAGGTTGGCGGAGCGTCAAGCGCGGGTTCCGGCGCGGATCCATGAGCAACCGCAATCGGCCCTTCGAAATGCAGGCTTGCGTCCCCATGGCCGCGGTCGCCCAGATACTGCAACCATTTGCCGAGAAACGTGTTCATTCGCATGCGATGGCCGAGCAACCGCTCGGGTGTCGGATGCAGCCCGATCACATCCTGCCAGCGGCGCCCGACATAGCAGTGCGTCGCTTCAACCTGCCGGGCATCGTGATAAAGGCGAACGTAGGCAGACGGGTCCGGCTCGCCGGTCACCGGATCCTGCATGGCATAACTCAGGCGAATCTCGCTTGTATAGGCATGCTGGTCGAGAACGTCGATGCGAAGCGGCAGGCCATCGCCCAGGTCCGAAATCCAGCGTCCAGGGGTGAGCACGCGGATATCGAAAAGCCGCGCGAGGCGGCCGTGGTTTTCTCCATACAGACCCATGAGCCAGGCGAATCGGCTCAGGCGCGGGACGAGCTTGCGGCGGGCGACCAGTGGAGGCATGGATCCATGCTACACGCCCAGCGCCGCAGGTGGCGTGCCATACCGCGGCATGTTCAGCGGATGGCTGCGCGGGCCGTGGTGGCCATCTCAGAACATCTCGCGCTGGATGCCCAGTGTGCCCATCACCTTGCTCGCGATTTCCTCGATCGAGGTATGCGTGGTGCTGAGGGTGGGAATGCGCTCGGCCCTGAGCATCGCTTCGGCAGCGGCCACTTCGCGCCGACAGGTTTCCAGAGTGGCGTAGCGGGAGTTGGGTCGCCGTTCCTGGCGGATCTGCTGCAGGCGCGTCGGATCGATCGTCAGCCCGAACAGTTTCTGGCGGTATGCGCGCAGTCGGGGCGGCAGGCGGTCGTGCTCAAGGTCTTCGTCGGTGAGCGGATAATTCGCGGCGCGTACGCCGTAATGCAACGCGAGATAGATGCAGGTCGGTGTCTTGCCTGCGCGCGAGACGGCCACGAGGATCACGTCCGCATCGGAGTAATCCAGGCTCTGGCCGTCATCATGGGTGAGCGTGAAATTGATCGCGTCAATACGCCGATGGTAGGTCTCGAAATTCACGATGCCGTGCGCGCGCCCCATGTGACGCTGCCGCGTCTGGCCGAGTTCGCGCTCAAGCGGCTCGATGAAGGGCGCGAAGACGTCCAGCATCAGGGCGCCGCTGGCGACGAGAATCGCGCTGATGTCGGCATCCACGCACGAGTTGATCACGATTGGTCGCGCACCATGACGCAGCCCCGCTTCGCGGATGCGCGCCACCGTTTCGTGCGCGCGTTCCTCGCTGTCGACAAACGAAATGCGAGTGCTCTCGAAGTGCGTGTCGGTGAACTGCGTCAGCACGCTGTGGCCGATGGTCTCGGCGGTGATGCCGGTGCCGTCGGAAATGTAGAAGACAGGGCGGACGTCGATCATCGCATGCTCGCGCAGGGCAGTGTTGCACAGTAAAAAGCCCGTGAAATCAAGCTTGTATGCACCGGGCGCTGCGGCGATCATAGCGGCTTGCCGTCGCAGCCGCCCGCGCGGAATCTTTCGGAGAACGTCTTGAACGAGAACATCCTCTGGTTGCACGCGCTGCGCCTGTCCGACCTGGCGCGTGTGGGCGGCAAGAATTCGTCGCTGGGCGAAATGATCGGGCAGCTGTCAGGGCTGGGTGTCTCCGTCCCCGGCGGCTTCGCGACCACTGCGGATGCCTACCGCGCCTTCATCGCCCATAACAACCTGCACCAGCGCATCTTCGACCGCCTGGCCCCGCTCGACGTGGAAGATGTTCAGGCGTTGACAGCGGCTGGTGGCGAGATCCGCGACTGGGTCATCGATGCACCGCTGCAGCCGGAGCTGGATCTGGAGATCCGCGAAGCCTATCGCCAGCTGTGCGGCGAGAACGGTGGTGGCGATGTCGCGGTGGCGGTACGGTCATCGGCGACCGCTGAAGACCTGCCCGACGCGAGTTTCGCCGGCCAGCAGGAGACGTTCCTCAATGTCACCGGCGAGGACGATGTCGTCCGCAAGGTCAAGGAGGTCTTTGAG
>SCUY01000152.1 GCA_004322525.1 Lysobacter sp.
CGTGATGTGCTGCCTTAGATCGATCGTCTTAGTGGTTGAATATACGTGAAAAATCGCACTTCCGTGATGAGGCCTTGGCAGCCATTCAATGACGGAACGCCGCGCGCGGCCACGGCGTTCCGTTCATATCGGGCATGGCTGCCGGGTGATCAGAGCGCCATGCCCTGCAGCGCCGGGTGCACGATCCGGCCGCCCTCGACGTTGATGCCGCGGATCAGTGCGGGATTGTCGCGCCAGTTGCCGGAGGCCAGCTTGTTGACCCATGGCAGGATCGCCGCGCAGATCGCCTGCGACGAGGTCTGCGGCACGGCGCCCGGCATGTTGGTCACGCAGAAATGGGTGACGCCCTCCTCCACGTAGGTCGGCTCCTTCCAGGTGGTCGGGCGCGAGGTCTCGAAGCAGCCACCCTGGTCGATGGCGATATCGACAACGACCGAGCCGTCTTCCATGTCACGCAGCATCTCGCGCGTCATGACGTGCGGCGCCTTGGCGCCGGTGATCAGCACGGCGCCGATCACGAGATCCGCCGAGGCGACCTCGCGTGCGACGACATCGTGGTACGGGTACAACGCGGTGACGTTGTTGCCGAGCCGCATCATTTCGTCCATGCGGTCCTCGCGCATTTCGAAGACGGTGACGTTCGCACCGCCGGCAGCCGCCAGTGCGGCCGACGCACCGCCCGCGCGACCCGCGCCGAACACCACGACCTTGCCACGGTGCGTCGCCGACAGGCCGCCCAGCAGCTTGCCCTTGCCGCCCATGGGCTGGTGCAACAGGTGCGTGCCGACCTGCACACCGATCTTGCCGGCGATCACCGACATCGGCGCCAGCAGCGGCAGGTCGCCGTTGGGCAGCTCGACGGTCTCGAAGGCGACGCCGGTCAGGCCGATGTCGAGCAGCTGCTTCGTCAGCATCGGCTCGGCGGCCAGGTGCAGGTAGCAGAACAGCAGATGATCCTTGCGAAGCAGCGCGAGGTCGCCGGCGATGGGCTCCTTCACCTTCACGATCATCTCGCCCTTCTCGTACAGGGCCGCGGCATCCGGTGCGATATGCACGCCCAGGCGGGTGTACTCCTCGTCCCTGAAACCGCTCTTGAGGCCCGCGCCCTGCTCCAGCCACACCTCGTGGCCACGCTTGACGAGGTCGCCGGCAGCGGCGGGCACGAGCGCGACGCGCCCTTCGAGGGTCTTGGTTTCCTTCGGTACACCGATGCGCATTGCTGTCTCCGTGGCGCCGGCTGGCCCGGGGGCGCTGCGCGGCAGAAAATCTGTGGGGGTGTTGGTGCGGCCGCGGAACACTGTCTCCGTCTCCGCGCCTTGTGCTGCCGTCATGCGACCGCCAAGCTATGGCGCTTCCTGTCGTGCGTTCGCGGCGGAACGGTGCCCGGCCCGGGCGCCTTCCCGTTGCCGGAATGCACGCATCACATAGCGCGCCATTATATCCATGACCCTTTCGAAGCATTCGCGGTTGATCATCCTCGGCTCCGGCCCCGCCGGCTGGAGCGCCGCCGTCTATGCGGCGCGCGCCAACCTCAAGCCGGTCGTCATCACCGGTCTGCAGATGGGCGGCCAGCTGATGACCACGACCGAGGTGGACAACTGGCCCGGCGACCCGCATGGCCTCATGGGCCCGGACCTGATGGCGCGCATGCAGGCGCATGCCGAGCGCTTCAATACGGAAGTCCTGTTCGACCACATCCACACCGCCGATCTCTCCCAGCGCCCGTTCCGGCTGCGCGGCGACAGCGGCGAATACACCTGTGACGCGCTGATCATCGCGACGGGCGCCACCGCGAAGTACCTCGG
>SCUY01000153.1 GCA_004322525.1 Lysobacter sp.
CTTTCACGAGGAATTTTCGTGGGAGAAACGGATGTCCATACGGGTTTTCATCATCGACGACCATGCGCTGGTACGCACCGGCCTGCGCATGATCCTTGCTTCGCAGACCGACATCGAAGTGGTCGGCGACGCCGAGAGCGCCGAAACCGGGCTACCACAGGTACGTGCGCTCAAGCCGGATATCGTCTTGTGCGACCTGCATCTTCCCGGGCTGAGTGGCCTGGAAGTCACCGAGCGGATCGTGCGTGGCAATTACGGCAGCCGGGTCATCGTCGTGTCGGTGCTCGAAGATGGGCCGCTGCCAAAACGGATCATCGAGGCAGGCGCATCGGGCTATGTCGGCAAGGGGGGCGATGCGAATGAACTGTTGCGGGCCATCCGCGATGTCGCCCGGGGCAAGCGCTACCTGGCCACGGCGGTGGCGCAGAACCTCGCGCTGGGCGGGATCTCAGGAGGTGGCTCGCCGTTCGACGAACTCTCGCCGCGCGAGATCGAGATCGCACTGCTGCTGGTGCAGGGCATGCGTCAGGAAGAAATCGCGCGCCGGCTGAGCCTGAGCCCCAAGACCGTCAATACCCACAAGGGCCGGATGTTCGAGAAGCTCGGCATCCAGGACACCATCGCGCTGGCACGGCTGGCAGGGCAGTACGGCCTGGCCGATCCGGCGACTGCGATGACCTGACCGCGAGCACGCGATGATCGGGACGGCCGCCAGGCGGGAAAGGCGACCGGATCGCCTTTCCCGCGAGGTGCTGCAAGAGGTCGGTGGAGATGTTTAAAAAAAAGGCGGCGCAGGCCGCCTTTTTTCGTTACTCGCCTTGTATGCCCAGCGCCGCACGCCGGGCCGCGTCCGCCGACTGAGGCTCCACGAACGACGGTGGGAGGTCGAGCAATTCACCTTGCGTCAGTGATCCGGCGACGTCCTGCTCCATGAGTCCCGACGGCTCCACGACGGCCGACGCCGCATAGGTCTGCATGTCGCCATGGGCCGGTATGGACACTGCAGGCGCGACCGGCACGGAGTCGGCGACAGCGACCTGTGCCGCCAGCGCATCCCTGTCACCCATCGAGACGTCATCGGATGAGGAAGCCGATGCCGTGGGCTCGACCGCGACTTCGCTGATGTCCTGATTCGGCGCGTCCACCTCATCCTGCGCGGCAGCTGCCCTCAGAGCGGGGTCCGCCTGGGACGCGACTGGCGCGTCCGCCGTTGTCATTGCGATGGGCTCTGCCGCCATTGCCGCCGCCTGCGCTGCCACCTGGGCCGGCGCCGGTTCTGGCCGCTGTGGCATGGCGACTGGAGGCGCGGCCATCGTGGCCGCAGAAGTCGATGCCGGCTCGATTGCCGCGCTGGAGCCTTCCGGGACAAGCGTGTCCTGCGGTGCGGTTTCCATCTCCCCGTGATGTCCCAAGGCCACCGGTACCGTGGCTGTGACCGTGACCGGCGGCGAGCGCCTGGGGATATCGTCGAAATCGAACTCGGGCTGGCTGCGCGAGGCAGCCGGGGCCGATGTCTCGGCCTCCATCGGCTCCTCGTCGCCATCCTCGCCCTCGGCATCCTGTGCATCCAATGCCTCGAGCGATTCACCCGCTTCCGTACCTTCAGCACCATTGCGACGACGACGACGACCGCCGCGGCGTCCCCGCCGGCGACGTGCCGAACCATCCGCCTTGGCGGCATCGGCCCCGTCGACCTGGACGGTTGCGCTATCCACGGGCATGACATCGGCCAGGGGCATGCCGGCGTCTTCGTCCATTGCGGGCTCCAGGCCAAGCACGCTGGCCGATGCGACCGCTGCGGCGGATGCCGGAGCACTGATGCGCGGCTCGGCCTCGAGGCGATCGGGCCTGGGTTGGGCAGGCCTGGGTTCACGAGCGGTTTCCTTCGCGCCCACGGCTGCCGCGGTCGCGATGACGGGGTCGGCCTGCGCCTCGTTGCGACGGGCTTTCTGCGAGCCGCCGCCCACGGCACCAGGACCGTTTCCATTCACGCGCTCGCCCGCAGGCTGCTGCTGGCCACGGCCCTTGGCCTGGCCTTTGGGCGCTGTCACGGGGGCCGGCTGGGCCGGTTTCGCACCCCGTGGTTCCTGCCCATTGGGTGCCCGTCCGTCCCGGCGACTGTTGCGATCCTCACGCCCACGACGTTCGCTGCGGCTGTCGCTCTTGCGATCACCGCGATCACCGCGATCACCGCGTGTCGAGATGGTGGACGCAGGGGCAGTGGGCGCGGCCACCGGCTTCTGCCCGCCAAAGAAACGCAGGATCCGCTCGACGAGCCCGACCGAATGCGTCGGCGTGGCGACTGCAGCGACCGGCGC
>SCUY01000154.1 GCA_004322525.1 Lysobacter sp.
ACGGAAGGGGTGGAAATGGCCGGATGCGGCCGCCATAGTCCCATGGTCCCTGCTGGAGAACCCGCTTGAGCATCGCCAACATCGTCATCTACACCACGGCCGTTTGTCCTTACTGCGTGGCCGCGAAGAATTTCCTGCAGAGCAAAGGCCAGCAATGGTCCGAAGTCCGGGTCGATACGGATCCCGATGTCCGCAGGAAGATGGTCGAGATGACCGGCCGTACCAGCGTGCCGCAGATATTCATCAACGAGACCCACGTCGGGGGCTATGACGACATGATCGCGCTCCATCGCAAGGGCGGGCTCGAACCGCTGCTCGAGGGTCAGGCATGAGCGGCGCGACGGAAAAGGACCGCCTGGCGGAGTTCACCGCTTTTCGCAAGCGGATGAACGAACGGATCCTCGCCGAACCCAATCAGGTAGTGCGCCGATTTTTCGCGCTGGACACGCAGACGTATCAGGCTGGCGCGCTCGACGTGAAGACGAAGGAGCTGCTGGGCCTGGTCGCTTCGATGGTGCTGCGCTGCGACGACTGCATCAGCTACCACGTCGCCCAGTGCAGGGAGGCAGGCGTGAGCCGCGAGGAGATGTTCGAGGCTTTTTCGGTGGGCCTGGTCGTCGGCGGGTCCATCGTGATCCCGCACATGCGTCGTGCGGTCGATTTCCTCGACCGGCTGGAACAGCCGGAGGTCGAGCCTGCCACCGTGGCAGGTCCTGCCCATCAGGCCAATACCACGGGCTACAGCCACACCTGATCCGTCGTATCCGGGTAGTTCGCATGAAGCCAGGGCGCGCGCTCCGGGCCTTCGGCATAATAGCGGGCTCTCATTCGGCACCGTATGGATATGCGGCGCCCCCTGCCGGAATATCCAATGACGCAAACGATTACGGTCATCCGTGGCGATGGTATCGGCCCGGAAATCATGGACGCCACGCTGCATGTCCTGGATTTGATGAGTCTCGACCTGTCCTACGAGTACGCCGATGCCGGGCTCGTGGCTCTGGAAAAACACGGTGAACTGCTGCCTGCGGCGACGATGGAGTCGATCCGTCGTAACCGGATCGCGCTGAAAAGCCCGCTCACCACGCCGGTCGGCGAAGGCTTTTCGTCGATCAACGTCGAATTGCGCAAGCGCTTCGACCTCTACGCCAACGTGCGCCCGGCGAAGTCATTCCCCAACACGAAGTCGCGCTTTCCGGAAAACGTCGACATCGTCACTGTGCGCGAGAACACCGAGGGCGCCTATATCGGTGAAGGCCAGTCGCTGTCGGAGGACGGCGAGACGGCGGTGCTGCAGCAGAAGGTCACCCGCCGCGGCTCCGAACGCATCGCGCGCTATGCCTTCGAGCTCGCGCGCCGCACCGGCCGCCAGAAGGTCACCGTCGTCCACAAGGCCAACATCCTGAAGTCGACGTCTGGCCTGTTCCTGCGCACCGCACGCATGGTGGCGCAGGAATATCCCGATATCGAATGCAACGAGATGATCGTGGACAACTGCTGCATGCAGCTGGTCATGAAGCCCGAGCAGTTCGACGTCCTCGTTACCACGAACCTCTTCGGCGACATCATTTCCGACCTCTGCGCCGGTCTGGTCGGCGGCCTGGGCCTCGCGCCGGGCGCGAACATCGGTACTGACGCGGCGATCTTCGAGGCCGTCCACGGCACCGCACCGGACATCGCGGGGCAGGGCAAGGCGAACCCATGCGCGCTGCTGCTCGGTGCCGCGCAGATGCTGGACCACCTTGGCAAGGTCGACGAAGCCGGTCGCCTGCGTGCCGCTATCGTCCAGACACTGGAATCGCGGGATTCACTCACCCCGGATCTCGGCGGCGATGGCAATACGATGTCGTTCGCACGGGCGATCGGACGGCGCATCTGAGTTGCAACACACAAGAAAAAGGCCGCGTGATGGCGGCCTTTTCGATCCATCAATCACAAGGTCAACGGCAGCTACCCGCCTCAGCGACGCGATTGCAGCTTTGACAGCAGGCGCAGGATTTCGAGGTACAGCCAGACCAGCGTCACCAGCAGGCCGAACGCCGCATACCATTCCATGTACTTCGGTGCACCGTGCTCGACGCCGCGTTCGATGAAGTCGAAATCAAGCACGAGATTCAAAGCGGCGATCACCACGACAAAGGCCGAGAAGCCGATGCCCAGCAGGCCACTGTCATGGATGAAGCCGATGCCCTTCAGGCCGAACAGCTGCATACCGATGTTGGCCAGGTAGAGCAGCGCGATTCCGCCGGTCGCCGCGACGACGCCGAGCTTGAAGTTCTCGGTCGCGCGGATCAGGCCACTTCGGTAGGCGGCAAGCAGGGCGGCGAGGGTGCCGAAGGTCAGGGCAACGGCCTGGATGACGATCCCGGGAAAGCGCTGCTCGAACGTGGCGGAGATGGCGCCGATGAACAGGCCTTCGAGTATCGCGTATAGCGGTGCGGTGACCGGCGCCCACGTTTTCTTGAACACGGTGACCAGTGCGACGATGAAGCCCCCGATACCGCCCACCAGTACGAACGGCAGTATGGCGGCGCTGTCCGGGCTCGCGAAAAACCGGCTCCACGGATACAGCGCGCTGGCAAGCGTTAGCACGAGCAGGAACGCGGTACGGTTCACCGTGCCGTTCAGGGTCATCGGCTCGGTGCCATATCCCACGGTGCCGGTGGTGACATCGAGAAAAGTGGAATCGCGAAGAGCTGGGTTGCTGCTGCGCATGGGCTGCCTGTTACGGAAGATTGGTGGTCAGGATAACGACGTGGCGCCCGTGCGTCCGCATTGACAGTAGGGCACCCGCCACCCAGAATGGCCGGCCTTTCGCAGCGCTGGCGCGCGATGGAAGAACCGGCCGGGGCATAGCGCAGTCTGGTAGCGCATCTGGTTTGGGACCAGAGGGTCGGGGGTTCGAATCCCTCTGCCCCGACCACCCGGTACCTGCTGCATTCGGTGTTGCTGTGCGTTCGCGCCCGTAGCTCAACCGGATAGAGCACCGGCCTTCTAAGCCGGTGGTTGCAGGTTCGATTCCTGCCGGGCGCGCCAGTGTTTGGAACGTTTTACGGTGGCTGTAGCTCAGCTGGTTAGAGTACTGGATTGTGATTCCAGATGTCGGGGGTTCGAGTCCCCTCAGCCACCCCAGTTCGGGTTGTGCCGTTGTTTCAGGCATGATTGCTGGTAGACTTCGTAGCACGGGCCGTTAGCTCAGTTGGTAGAGCAGTTGACTCTTAATCAATAGGTCCAAGGTTCGAATCCTTGACGGCCCACCACATCGAAAGCACCTGGCCCGCCAGGTGCTTTTTTCTTGTCATCGGCTGCAACGGCCGGGCGGTCGCGAAAGTGGCGGAACTGGTAGACGCACTGGATTTAGGTTCCAGCGCCGCAAGGCGTGCGGGTTCGAGTCCCGCCTTTCGCACCAATTCGAAGGTAAGAAAACCCGGTCGTGGCCGGTCGGTCGTATCCCGGTCCGAAGCGAGCCTATCCCGCCGCTTCGCCATGGCTGCAGGCGTCTCCGCCCGTCCCATCAATCTTCCTTTTGAATATCCCGCCCCGACCCGGCCTGCGGCCGCGCCAGCCGAAGCGGCACGGCAGCTGGCGCCCGTTGGCCCGATCCGCCAAACTAGTACGTTCCATCACATCGACGGATGCGGCCCCGGCCGGCCGTCCTGAACCGTCAGACAGACACGTGCCGTGGCAACCCGCGGTCGCAGGAGTGGATATGCAAGTTTCGGTCGAATCCGTCGGCAATCTCGAGCGCCGTATGACCCTCAGCCTCCCGTCCGAACAACTGGACACGGCGGTTTCCGGCCGCCTGCGCG
The DNA here is from genome assembly GCA_004322525.1 of Lysobacter sp. Lineage (GTDB taxonomy): Bacteria > Pseudomonadota > Gammaproteobacteria > Xanthomonadales > Xanthomonadaceae > Cognatilysobacter. Next base: position 3,810 of record SCUY01000154.1, read on the forward strand.
AGATAGCGCGCGATGCCAGGATCAAGGGCTTTCGTCCGGGCAAGGTGCCGGCCAAGGTGATCGAGCAACGCTACGGCCAGCAGGTACGCGCCGAGATCCTGGACACCATGCTGCGTGACAGCTTCGGCAGCGCCATCCGCGAAAATGCATTGCAGCTCGCCGGTAATCCGCAGATCGAACCTGTCCCGGGCGGAGACGACGCGCTCGCCTATGTGGCGACCTTCGAGGTCGTCCCCGATTTCGGAGACATCGACGTTTCGAAACTGCAGGTGATCCGCCATGCCGCGGAAGTCACCGACGCCGATATCGACACGATGATCGAGAACCTGCGCCTACAGCGTCGCAACTGGCAGACCGCCGGGCGTGCGGCTACGGAAGGCGACATGGTCGAGTTCGAGACCTGGTCCCAGGCGGGCGACCAGCGCGTCCCCGCCGAAGGCCTTGAGCGCGGCGCTACGGTGCTCGGCGGTGGCCAGATGTTGCCGGCTATCGAGCAGGCGCTGACCGGCATGTCGTCCGGTGAATCGAAGCAGTTCGATGTCGACTTCCCCGACGACTGGCGGGTGGCGGAGTTTGCCGGCCGCCGCGTGCAGGTCAATGTGGCCATCAATCGGGTGGCCGAGCCGGTGATGCCCGATGTCGATGCCGACTTCATCCGCAGCTTCGGCGTGAAGAGCGGGGACGCGGAGCAGTTCCGGGCCGACATCCGCACCAACCTGGAGCGAGAGCTCAAGGGCGCGCTGATGGGTCGCCTGCGTCGTGAAGTGGGCGAGCAGTTGATCGCTGCGTACGCCCACGTCGAGATGCCGCCCCGGCTGGTCGAGAACGAGGCGCGTGCGATGGCGGCGCAGGCCCTCGAGCAGGCGCGTCGGCAGGGTCATCAGGGAGAGCTTCCTGAAGGCGCACACGAAGGCTTCATGGACCCGGCGCGCAAGCGCGTCCTCGTCGGGCTGCTGGTCGGTGAAGTGGCCCGGCGCCACGATCTGCGGCTCGATCCGCGCCGCCTGAACGAGACCCTGCGCCTGATCGCTTCGACGTACGAGGAGCCGCAGCAGGTCATCGAGCTCTATCGCAACGACGCCAACCTGATGCAGGGGCTGCAGGCCCGGGTGATGGAAGAGCAGGTGATCGACTGGATCGCCGAACGTGCCGAGCACACCGAACAGCAGCTGACTTTCGCCGAGGCGATCCGCCAGTAGCGGCGGCGCGCACTTGCGTCGCGGTCCGGTCGGCCTCACCTTGACCGGACCGCCTTTCCCACGGATTCCCCTCGACTCATGGACAACCGCATCCAAGCCCTGAACCTCGTACCGATGGTGGTCGAGCAGACCAGCCGCGGTGAGCGCGCGTACGACATCTACTCGCGTCTGCTTAAGGAGCGGGTGGTCTTCCTGGTCGGTCCGATCGACGACCACATGGCGAACGTGATCGTCGCGCAGATGCTGTTCCTCGAGGCCGAGAATCCCGAGAAGGACATCAACCTGTACATCAATTCGCCGGGCGGTGTGGTAACGGCGGGCATGGCGATCTACGACACGATGCAGTACATCCGCCCTGACGTGAGCACGATCTGCGTCGGGCAGGCCGCCTCGATGGGCGCGTTGCTGCTCGCCGCCGGCGCGCAGGGCAAGCGTTACGCGCTGCCGAATTCGCGCGTGATGATCCACCAGCCGCTGGGCGGTTTCCAGGGCCAGGCGAGCGACATCGATATCCATGCCCGCGAGATCCTGACCATGCGCCAGCGGCTCAACGAGATCCTGGCGCACCATACGGGCCAGGCGATCGAGACCATTGCGCGTGACACCGAGCGTGACAATTTCAAGAGCGCGACGGCGTCGAAGGAGTACGGTCTCGTCGATCAGGTGCTCGAGCGGCGCCCGGACGAGTCGATCCAGGCAGGTTGAGCCTGCTCCTTAAGCGTCACAGAAACCCTTCACACGAGCCCGAGCGCGCTGTTCCGGGGGCCCTTGGGGTTCCGGGACAGCATGCTATTCTCGGGCTGTCCCACCGGGCGCGTTCCTGCGCCCGCATCCACAGGCAGAACATGAGCGACGACCGACAGGGCCGCACGGGCGAAAGCAGCAAGATCCTCTACTGCTCGTTCTGCGGGAAGAGCCAGCACGAGGTGCGCAAGCTCATCGCCGGCCCCAGTGTGTTCATCTGCGATGAATGCGTGGAGCTCTGCAACGACATCATCCGCGAGGAGCTTCAGGAAAAGGCGCAGTCCACCCGCAGCCATCTCCCGAAGCCGAAAGAGATCCTGGAAGTCCTGGACCAGTACGTGATCGGGCAGTCGCGCGCCAAGCGCACGCTCGCCGTGGCCGTCTATAACCACTACAAGCGCATCGAAAGCCGCCAGCGTAACGATGAGGTCGAACTGGCGAAGTCGAACATCCTGCTGGTCGGCCCGACGGGCTCGGGCAAGACGCTGCTCGCGGAGACGCTGGCACGACTGCTCAACGTGCCGTTCACGATGGCCGACGCGACGACGCTGACCGAAGCCGGTTACGTCGGCGAGGACGTCGAGAACATCATCCAGAAGCTGCTGCAGAAGTGCGACTACGACGTCGAGAAGGCGCAGCAGGGCATCGTCTACATCGACGAGATCGACAAGATCTCGCGCAAGTCCGACAACCCGTCGATCACCCGCGATGTCTCGGGCGAGGGCGTGCAGCAGGCGCTGCTCAAGCTCATCGAGGGCACCGTGGCGAGCGTGCCGCCGCAGGGCGGTCGCAAGCATCCGCAGCAGGAGTTCCTGCAGGTCGACACGCGCAACATCCTGTTCATCGTTGGGGGCGCGTTTGCCGGGCTGGACAAGATCATCCAGCAACGCAGTACCGACACCGGTGGTATCGGTTTCGGCGCCAAGGTGAAGAGCTCCGAGCGCAAGGCGGAGATCGGCAAGGTGCTGGCGCAGGTGGAGCCAGAGGATCTGATCAAGTTCGGCCTGATTCCCGAGTTCGTCGGCCGCCTGCCGGTGATCGCCACACTCGAGGAGCTGGACGAGGCGGCGCTGGTGAAGATCCTCACCGAGCCGAAGAACGCCATCACCAAGCAGTTCAAGAAACTGTTCGAGATGGAGGGCGTCGAGCTGGAGTTCCGCCCCGATGCGCTCACGGCGATCGCCAAGAAGGCGCTCAAGCGCAAGACCGGTGCGCGCGGCCTGCGGACAATCGTCGAGTCGGTACTGCTGGATACGATGTATGACCTGCCTTCACAGGAGAACGTGGGCAAGGTAGTCGTTGACGAGAC
>SCUY01000155.1 GCA_004322525.1 Lysobacter sp.
CGACAATTCACTGGTGGCGGGGCTGGCGGGCGTCATCGACTGGGAGTGCGCCGACATCCGTGACCTGGCGCTGGCCCCTGCATTGGCGGCGCCGGGCGCCATCGCCTGCGGATCGCTGTCGCGGCCGACAAACGCCGGCCGCAGCGAGGCGCGGCCGGCGGCTTCGCGACGGATTGCCTCGACACGCAGGTCGGCCCAGGCATCGGCGTCGAAACCCGCCCAGCGCGTCGGCGGCACGTCCTCGTGGCGCATGAGCCCGGGCGCGACGTCCGCGGCCATCAATGCACCTTCGATCAGCAGCGTGCCGCTGCCACACATGGGATCGAGCAGCGCGCCGCCGGCACGATAGACGTCGGGCCATTTGCCGCGCATCAGCACGGCGGCGGCGAGGTTTTCCTTCAGCGGTGCATCGCCCTGCCGCTGGCGCCAGCCACGGCGGTGCATCGGCGCGCCGGACAGGTCGATCGAGAGGATCGCCCGCTGCTTGCGAATGACCAGGCTGATGCGCACGTCAGGGGAATGCAGGTCGACATCTGGCCGCTCGCCTGTCTTCGCGCGCATGGTGTCGACGATCGCGTCCTTCACCCGCTGCGCGGCGTACTGCGCATGCGTGATGCCCGTGCCGCCGACGTGCGCATCGATCGCGATGGCTCCCCGCGCTGGCACGTGCTGCGTCCAGTCCACGGCCGAGGCACCCGCGTAGAGCGCGTGTTCGTCGGCACAGTCGAATTCGGCGAGCGGCCACAGGATGCGGCTCGCCAGACGCGACCACATCACCGCATGCAGCGCATCGCGCAGGCTGCCGGTGACGTTCGCACCGGCGATGGTGGCGGTGGCATGCGGGCATCCCAACGCCAGCAACTCGTCCACCAGCAGGTATTCCAGACCTTTGCCGCAGCTCGCGAAGAAGCGCATGGCTCAGAGCCCCCCGAGCAGCGTGGCGAAGGCGTGCGCACTGGCCTCGACGTGCGCGGACAACCGGTGTCCGTCATCAACCAGCAGCAGAGTGGCGCGGCGGGTCGCGGCCCACGCCACGACATCGTCCGCCGGGATCAGTTCATCACCCCAGCCGTGGATGATCGACGTCGGTACGCGCGCGGCGTCGAGGGGAAATCCGGCCGCAAGGCGGATCGGCGGCGCCATCAGGAACAGGCCGCTTACGTCGAACTCGAGCGAAGCGCGGGCGCTGACCCAGGCGCCGAGGCTCGAACCGGCCAGCACCAGCGGGCGACCGACCGGCGCGGCACGCGCACGCTCGCGCAGAAAGTCGAGCCGCGCAGCGACATCGCCGAGCGATCCGGCCTCACGGCGGCCGTCGAATGCCGTGTAATCCGGCCGTTCATGGCTGAAGCCCAGGCGCTGGGCGACATCGGCGAGCGCTGTCACCTTGGTGGCGTCAGGCCCGCTTTCGAAGCCGTGGGAGAGGATGCAGTGACCACGCATGGCAACAGGTTTCCAGTCGGCGCAGGCGCCGTCGAGCACAGGGGCGGTGGAAGATTTACGACGATGCGACGACAGGATCGCCGACGCGGATCATGCCGCCTTCGACGATGCGCGCGCACAGGCCACCATGGCCGCGCATCGCGTTGTAGCCGCCTTCGCCGAGGGCGGCTTCCATCTTCGAGCACGGGTCGCACGGGCCGGTGCCTTCGAGTACGACACCCCCGATGCGGAACAGACGGCCCTTGAGCGCCAGCAGCGGTATGCCGCTGACGACGAGGTTGCGCCGCAACAGCGCCGGATCGACAGCATCGACGCCCGCCAGCATCGCGATCACCGGCAGATGTTCGGCCTGGATGAGGGTGACGCCGCGCTTTCCGCTGCCGCCGGCATAGCGGTCCCCGCACAGGCCCTTGCCTGCCTCCGCCTCTACCGTTTCGCAGCGTGTGACGGGCGCATCCCGGCCCGGGCGCACACCGATCCAGTCGACCCGCCCGGCGCGTGGAAAACGCGCCATCAGCTGGCCCAGCGGGGACTGGTCGGGAGCTTGTCTCATCGCGCCATGGTAGGGCCTGGCTGTCGCAGTGGCGCGGACGATGCCTTGCGCGGAGTAGCATCGGCGCATGCCCGCCGACCTCCCGACCCTGCCTGTCCACGTGCAACCGCTGCCCTATGAGGCACGCCTCGAAGCGCGCCCGCTTTCGCAGGTGGACCTCGTGATCATCCACTGCACCGAGGTGCCCGACCTCGCGATGGCGCGTGGCTACGGCGAGAAGGTGCTGTACGAGAGCACCGGCACCGGCAACAGCGGGCATTTCTACATCGACCGCGACGGCACCCTTCACCAGTACGTCGCGATCGACCGCGTCGCGCACCATACGCGCGGTTACAACCCGCGCTCGATCGGCATCGAACTGGTCAACACCGGCCGCTACCCGCACTGGTACGCGAGCGGCCATCAGGCGATGGACGAGCCCTACACCGCCGCGCAGATCGACACCCTGGTCGCGCTGTTGCGACGCCTGGCGGCCGAACACCCCGGGCTGCGCCATATCGCCGGCCACGAAGATCTCGACACCACCCGCGTGGAAGCCAGCGACGACCCCACGCAGCAGGTTCGCCGCAAGCGCGACCCGGGCCCGTTGTTCCCCTGGGCGCACGTGCTGGCCAATGTGCCGCTGGCGCGGATCGAGGCGCCGTCGCCCTGAACCGGCTCGCCCGGGCCGCTCGCTATAATTCGGGTCTTCCGCCGGATCCGCCGCCGCATGACGTCCCCCGTATCCGAGTTGATCGCGCTGCTGGCGCTCGAGCGCCTGGAAGACAACATTTTCCGCGGCCAGAGCCGCGACATCGGCACCAAGTACGTGTTCGGCGGCCAGGTGCTGGGGCAGGCGCTGTCCGCCGCACAATGCACGATCGATTCCGCGGCCGACACCCGCGCCGCGCATTCGCTGCACGCCTACTTCCTGCGCGCCGGCGACATCCACGCGCCGATCCTCTACATGGTCGACCGCACACGCGATGGCGGCAGCTTTTCGGTGCGCCGCGTCACCGCGATCCAGCATGGCCAGCCGATCCTGTTTCTCGCCGCCTCGTTCCAGCATGAAGAAACCGGCAGCGAGCACCAGCTCACCATGCCCGAAGTGCCGATGCCCGAGGACATCGAGCCCGCGCACGCAGTGCCGGCCGAAGTGCTCGCAAAGCTGCCGAACAAGGTGCAGCGCTGGCTTTCGCGCCAGGGGCCATTCGAGTTCCGCCACGTCTATCCGCGCGACGAGCTCAAGCCGCCCAAGCGCCCGCCCTACCAGCAGGTCTGGTTCCGGCTGAGCGAGAAGGTGGGCGACGAACCGGAACTGCATCGCGCGCTGCTCACCTACGCCTCCGACTTCCACCTGCTCGGCACCGCGACGTTCCCGCACGGCATCAGCTACTACCAGCCGAATGTGCAAATGGCTTCGCTCGACCATGCGCTGTGGTTCCATCGCCCGTTCCGCGCGGACGACTGGCTGCTGTACTCGATCGACAGCCCCAGCGCGCAGGGAGCCCGTGGCCTGGCACGCGGGATGATCTACGACCGCGAAGGCCGCCTCGTCGCCAGCACCGCGCAGGAGGGCATGATCCGCGTGCTCACCGACGCGCCGGCGCGAAAGCCGATGGTGGGCTGACATGCGGCAGGTATTTTCCAGCGCGCGCCTCGAAAACACCGAAGCGGTCGCGCAGTTGTTGCGCGATGCCGGCATCGAGGTTCGCATCACCGATGGCCGCTCGTACAAAGGCAACCGCCGTGGCACCTCGCGCTACAGCGAGAGGGATACAACGCGCCCCGCGGTGTGGGTGGTGCGCTCGGAGGACCAGGCGCGTGCGCGCGAACTGCTGCGCGAAGCGGGCCTGATGGACTCGACGCGTCCCGGTGACGGCCCCAGGCTCAGCTTCCGCTCCGAATTCGGCGACGGGTCGACGCGCACGCCGGCACAGAAACGGGCCATGAAGATCAAGCTCGCGCTGCTCGCCGGCATCATCGTCGTAGTGACGATGGCCTTCGTGCATACCGGTCAGGCGCCCCGGGTGCCTGACCTCGCCTCCCCGCCATTCGACGGCCGTGTGGCCGCCACGCTCATCCCGGTGGCGCAGGCGGTGATCGGGCATGAACTCGACGGTATCGACACGCCGGTGGCCTGCCTGTCGGTCGACCACCGCAACGCGACGCGCGAGGTGCTCGATGGGCTGCGACCGGCGCGAGCGCTCACCATCGTTCCCGCCTCGCACTGCATACGCATCGCGGATGAGGAAACCGGCAGCGTGCATCCGTCGTCAAAGCGGAAGGCGACGATCGTCGAGGTCTACCAGTTCCGTCCACGCGCGCCGGATGCCGGAACGATCGAATACAGCGCCTACCACCACCGCATGTGGGCGCGGTACAAGACGCTCGA
>SCUY01000019.1 GCA_004322525.1 Lysobacter sp.
ACCTGGCGCTGGGGTCGAGCTATGTCGAGGAGAAGTCCTACGCCGATTATCGCCAGCCCGCGGCCTGAGGTCAGCGGCGATCGGTGGCATAGCGTTGGAAGGCGGCGATCGCGTCGTCGACCGTGACAAGGTCCATGACCCCATCGTGCTCGATCTTTGTCCCCCATTTCAGTGCCGACGCGGGCTTGCCCAGGTAGCGTCGCGCGGCATCGTCATAGCGATCCACGCAGTAGCGACGATCGCTGTAGGGGCCGCTGCGGGATGGATTGCTGGCTGCATGCAGCCCCAGCACCTTGGTTCCCATCGCGTTGGCGATGTGCATCGGGCCAGAGTCGGGGGTCATTACCAGATCGGCCCGCTCAAGCAGCGCCGGCAACTGCTTCAGCGTGTCCTTGCCGATGAGATCGAGCGCCGGCTGCGACATCGCGGCGAGGATTTCGTTCCCGGTACGCCGCTCGAGCGCGCTGCGCCCACCACAGAGCACCACCTGCCAGCCTGACGCGACCGCATGGTCGGCGACCGCCGCATAGCGGTCACTTCGCCAGTTGCGCAGGGCATGGCTGGAGCAGGGCGAGATCAGCAGCACGGGACGTCCGTCGCCGGGCCATTGCGCGGCCGCCCATTCGCGTGCGTCGTGGGGAACCGGAAGGTGCCAGCGCACCCGCGTCTGCCGAAGCCCGAGCGGCTCGCAGAAACTGCCGATGGCATCGAGCACGTGGATGCGTGGGTGATCGGCGATGCGCTCATTGACGAACAGGCCGTGCAGGTCTTTCGAACGCGCGCGGTCGTAGCCGATCCGGCGCCGGGCAGGAATGAAAGCGGACAGCAGGTTGGCGCGTGCTGCCACCTGCATCACCAGCAAGGCATCGAATGCGCCTCCGGCTTGCCGGCGCACGGCGCGCATGCCTGCAAGGCCGGACTGCTTGTCGTATTCGACGAACTCGACCCCCGGCAACCCGTCCAGCAGCCGGTGTTCGCCACGGCCGATGACCCATGTGAGGTGTACCCCCGGTAGCGCATCACGCAGCGTATGTACGAGCGGCAGGACATGCGTTACATCGCCGAGCGCGGAAAGCCGCAGCAGGCAGAGGCGCGCGTTGGCGGATAACGGGAAAGGGCGCGTCACGTGACTGGTAGACTCCGGTGATGGTGCAAGCGCGAGCCGACGAACGACGTATTGAATTCGATGGCGACATGGGCCATGGGGCGATTGTGTTCGACCCGTCGCGTGTCGGACAAGCGCGGCCCGAATGGTTCACCCCCGCCTTCTGGGGGGATGCCGCGCAGCGCGTCGACAGCGGTGGACGCGGTGGCGCCTGGTACGTCAACGCGCCGTTCGGCGCCTGCGTATTGCGCCAGTACCGTCGCGGCGGGTTTGCGGCGCACGTCAGCGAGTCGAATTACCTGTGGGCCGGTGAAGCGCATGTTCGCAGCGTCGCCGAATTCCGTCTCACGCGGCTGATGCTCGATCGCGGGCTCGCGCTTCCGGTACCTATTGCCGCCTTCTACGTGCGCCGTGGCCTGCGCTATCGCGCTGCGCTGCTGATGGAGCGGTTGCCTGGAACACGCACACTCGCCGACCTCGCGGCGGAACCTCACGCCCCATGGGCCGATGCCGGCCGCCTTGTTGCAGGCATGCATCGTGCCGGGCTCGACCATGCCGACCTCAATGCCGACAACCTGCTGTTCGACGCTTCGGGCCACGGTTGGGTGATCGATCTCGATCGCGGCGTCGCGCGCACTGTCGGCAACGGTTGGCGGCAGCGCAACCTGGAACGCCTGCATCGTTCGCTGCTCAAGCGCCGTGGTGTTCGGGAAGAGGGCGATGTGGAAGAGGGTTTCGCGCGACTGCGCGCGGCCTATGACGAGGCATGGCGGATGCCATGAACGAGCACTGGTCATTGCGACTGCAGGGCGTAGGCAATGCCTCGGCGGTCGAGCTGGGTTCGGCGATGGCGACGATCGAGCGCGATGGCCTGCCGTGGCTCACCATCGACTGTGGTGGCGAAGGCCTTACGGCGTTCAGGCACGCCTATTCCCATCCCCCGCGTGCGGTATTCGTCACGCATGTGCATTTCGACCACATCGGGGGTTTGGAGCGGCTGTTCGTCGACAGTTACTTCGACCCGGCCTGGCGGGGGCAGGTGGTGCTCTACGTGCCGGCGCCTCTGGTGCCGCTGCTGCAGCAGCGCGTTGCCTCGTATCCGAACGTGCTTGCCGAGGGTGGCGCGAATTTCTGGGACGCGTTCCGGCTCGTGCCGGTGGGTGAGGCGTTCTGGCACGACGGGCTGCGGCTTGACGTTTTCCCCGTGCGTCACCACTGGCCCGACAGCGCCTTCGGGCTTCGCCTGCGCGGCAGCCTGGTATGGACGGGAGATACACGGCCGATTCCCGAGATGCTCGCGCGGCATGCCGACGCCGGTGAACTCATCGCGCACGACTGCGCGTTGCAGGGCAACCCATCCCACAGTGGCATCGACGATCTCGAGCGCGAATACCCGGCGGCCCTGCTCGCACGCTGCGTGCTGTATCACTACGCGAGCGAGGGCGACGGCGCGGCACTGGAAGCGCGTGGCCATCGCATCGCGCGGCCGGGCCAGTGCCTGGCACTCGCCCCGACGACGGCAGTACGGGCGCAACCGGTCTGAAGCCCGTGATGGGTGGCGTGGCCCAATGGCGATGACCCCGCCGGCTGACCTCGGCGCCCGCATCAGTCGATACCGTTGCTGCCTTCCGGCCCTGGCGGGGTTTTCGACCTAGCGTCGCGAGGGGCCGACGGGGCCACCATAGAGACGTACTGAACATGGAGCCGGCAACGAACGCTGCCGCGGATCTGACGGTGATATGGCGGAGAGAGGGGGATTCGAACCCCCGAAGCGCGGTTTAGACGCTTACACACTTTCCAGGCGTGCTCCTTCAACCGCTCGGACACCTCTCCGCACCTGGCCTGAGGGCGGCATCCGGCCGTTTCAGGGTCCGCGATTCTACGCCGCGCGCGCGCGCGGCCACAAGGCGCGCAGTGGCTGCGACGGGGGTCTGGCACAATGCCCTCCGACGCCGGCGCGGCTGGCGGAACTGCTTCGAAGGCCGATGTCCTATCTCGTTCTTGCCCGCAAATGGCGCCCGAAGCGCTTCGCCGAACTCGTCGGGCAGGAGCACGTCGTCCGGGCACTGACGAATGCCCTGGACAGTGGCCGCGTACACCACGCCTTCCTGTTCACCGGCACCCGAGGCGTCGGCAAGACGACCATCGCGCGCATCTTCGCCAAATCGCTCAACTGCGAGCGCGGCACCTCCGCCGAGCCCTGCGGCGAGTGCAATTCCTGTCGCGACATCGACGCCGGCCGCTTCATCGACCTTCTTGAAATCGACGCGGCCAGCAATACCGGCGTCGACAACGTGCGCGAGGTGATCGACAACGCGCAGTACATGCCATCGCGCGGCCGGGTGAAGGTCTACCTGATCGACGAAGTGCACATGTTGTCCAAGCAGGCTTTCAACGCCTTGCTCAAGACGCTGGAGGAGCCGCCGGGCCACGTGAAGTTCCTGCTCGCGACGACCGACCCGCAGAAGCTGCCCGTCACCGTGCTGTCGCGCTGCCTGCAGTTCAACCTCAAGCGGCTCGACGAGGCGCAGATCGGCGGGCAGTTGCGGCGGATTCTCCAGGCCGAAGAGATCGCCGTCGAGGACGGTGCCATCCGCGAACTCGCGCGCGCTGCCGACGGAAGCCTGCGCGATGGACTGTCGCTGCTCGACCAGGCGATCGCCTACACCGGCTCGCAACTCACCGATGCAGGGATCGCCTCGATGCTGGGCACCGTCGACCGCGATCGTGTCAGTGCGCTGCTCGCGGCGCTGTGCGATGGAGATGGTGCTGCACTGATGGCGGAGGTGGCGCGGCTGGGCGAGTTCTCCCCGGACTGGGACGACGTGCTCGAAGCGGTCGCCGAGGCACTGCATCGTGCGCAGGTACGCCAACTGGTGGCCGATGCCGAAGCCTCAGGTGACGTCGACACCGGGCAGATCCACGCGCTGGCAGCGGCATGCGCTCCGGAAGTGGTGCAGCTCTGGTACCAGATGGCCCTGACGGGCCGCCGCGACCTGCCGTTCGCACCGAGCCCACGCGCCGGTTTCGAGATGGTGATGCTGCGGATGCTGGCGTTCCGTCCGTCGAGCCATTCCAGCCCGGTCGATCCGGATGCGAAGCAGGCGACAGCCGAGGCGTCGTCACCGGCCGTTCGCAAGGCGACTTTCTCCGCGGCACCTTCGGCACCGATCCGTGGCGCGACCCCTGCTTCGCCTGCCGAGGTTGCCGTCGTCGTGGCGCGCGACAACGCGGCCGTGCCGCCGGCGCGCAGTGCAGCACCGGTTAACTCTGCGATCGAGCCCACGCAATCCACGCTCGATACGGTCGAGGCGTGGCGTGACTGGGTGGCGCAGTGCGAACTCAAAGGCCCGGTGCGGCTGCTGGCGGAATCGGTCGGTTTTCTTGGGTGTGACGGGCGCGAACTGCGCCTGTCGATCGAACCGTCGGACGAACACCTGCGCGGTGCTGCGATGGTGAAGATGCTGGCCGATGCGGTATCGCGCGTGCTGGGCGTCGTACCGCAGATACGTTTCGATGCACCGTCGCGGCCGATCGATTCGGTGCGCGTGCAGGCCGGGCGCGAGCGTGATGCGCGCCAGTCCGCTGCCGAGGCGCGTTTCGCGGCGCATCCCGATGTGCAACGCCTGGTCGCGCAGGGTGGGCGTATCGTGCCCGACTCCGTGCGCCCACTCGAAGACCAGGCCTGAACACCTTTCCCTGATTCCCACAAGGACACTCCCATGCGCGGAAACATCGGACAACTCATGCAGCAGGCGCAGAAGATGCAGGAAAACCTGCAGCGCGCCCAGGAAGATCTCGCGAAAATCGAGGTGACCGGCAATGCCGGCGGCGGCATGGTCAGCATCACGCTGACGGGCCGCATGGAATGCCGCAAGGTGCGCATCGACCCGAGCGTTCTGGGCGATACGGAAATGGTGGAAGACCTGATCGCGGCTGCGTTCAACGACGCGGTCAACAAGGCGAACGCCGAGTCGCAGTCGCGCATGTCGGTAGCGACCGCGGGCATGCCGATCCCGCCCGGCATGAAGCTTCCAGGGCTGTTCTGAACCGCTGCCTGCACGTCGCGCCGATGCGTGATGCCTTGAGTCCGCGTCGGGTGCATCCCGGAGCCGCGCCATGAGTGTCCTGCTCGAACAGCTGATCGAAGCCTTCCGCGTTTTGCCGGGCGTGGGCTCCAAATCCGCCCAGCGCATGGCCTACCACGTGCTGGAGCGCGAGCGCGCCGGTGGTCGGCATCTGTCGAAGGTGCTTGCCGAAGCGGTCGAGCGCATCGGCCATTGCGCGCGCTGCCGGGACTTCAGCGAATCCGAGGTCTGCGCCGTCTGCGGCAGCGCCGCGCGCGACGCGGACCAGCTGTGCGTCGTGGAAACCCCGGCGGATCGGCTGGCGATCGAACAGGCGACCGGCTATCGCGGGCTTTACTACGTGCTGCAGGGCCGGCTGTCGCCGCTTGACGGGATCGGGCCGCACGAACTCGGGCTCGACCGCCTTGCACGGCGCGTGGCCGAAGGCGAAGTGCGCGAACTCATCATCGCGACCAATCCGACGGTGGAAGGCGAGGCCACCGCGCACTACGTCGCCCAGCTCGCGCGCCAGCATGGGGTCAAGCCCAGCCGGCTCGCCTACGGTGTGCCGCTGGGGGGCGAGCTCGAATATGTCGATCGCGGCACCCTGTCGCATGCCTTCGGCAGCCGTACCGAAATCAGTGAGTGATGCGATGACCGACACGACCATCTTCGGGAAGATCATCCGCCGCGAGATCCCGGCGGACATCGTGTTCGAGGACGAACACCTCATCGCCTTCCGCGACATCGCGCCGAGCGCGCCGGTGCACGTGCTGTTCGTGCCGAAGACGCCGATCGCGACATTGGATGCCGCGTGCGGTGAGCACGCCGAACTGCTGGGGCGCCTGATGCTCGCGGCGGCCGACTATGCGCGCCGTGCGGGTTTTTCGGAGCCCGGATACCGCGTGGTGGTCAACTGCAATGGGGATGGCGGGCAGACGGTTTTCCAGCTGCATCTGCATCTTCTGGCCGGCGCACCGCTGGGCGGCTTCGGCGTCGCGCGCTGACCTCGCATGCCATGAAAAACGCCCGGAATCCCGGGCGTTTTTTGCGATTCACTTGCCGGCGCAGGTCACCACCAGCCCCACCACGGCCACGGGGCCGGGCGCGTCACCACGTCGACACGCTCACGCACTGGCCACAGGTAAACGACGTCGGCCGTGATGCGTGGAAGGCGGTAGTCGTACTGGCCGATCCGGCGGTTCTCATAGCCGTCGATGCGCCCGGTGAAGGTCACTTCGCGATTGCGCTCGAACACGGCGGGATCGTAGAAGCCTGGCCGGCAGGCGATGAAGCGCCCACCGACGTCGTCACTGGCCCAGTACGGGCGGCCGGAGACATCCAGGCGCGTCGAGATCATGTGGAAGCAGGTGCGGTCGGGTTGCGGCTCCACGTCCACGATGCGGCCACCCCAGCGCACCACTGCACCGGTGCTGTCGCGGCTCGTCGCTTCGCGGGGGGTGATCTGCGCGAACTCGCCCTGCAACGGGCGCGGCTGGCTGACGCAGGCGGTGAGCAACGCCACTGCGAGCGGTAACAGGGCGTACTTGGCGAGTTTCATGGCGTACTCCGGAGAGCGCGTCCAGCGCATGGGTTACGAAGGCCCGTGCCGACGAAGGTCGCGGGCGAGGCTCCGCGCGGATTCGGTATCCGCGACAGGCGCAGCGTAGCGCCAGCGCGTGAAGCGGGCGACGAGATCAGCCAGATCGATGGCATCGCGCCCGTCCTGCTTACCGATCCGTTCAGCCCAGTGCGTCGGTGGCTCGTGCGGTGCCCGCCCCAGGCCACGACGCGCGTACCGCCGGCCCATCGCCTGCCAGGCCCGCAGTACGGGGTCGCGCTCACGCGGGGCGCGCAGGGCGATGGCGACCATCAGGGCGATCGCCAGCGCCGCGGCGAGCGCGAAGAGCAGTGCCAGTTGACGGGAGTCGATGCGATCCAGGCCCAGTGGTCGGAACATGCGGGCCTGACGCGTGGCATCGAACCCCAGCACGAAGTCGTTCCAGTTCTGCCGCAACCAGTCGCCCATCGGGCTGACGCCGCCGGCGCCCTGCAGCGTGCCGAGCAGGCCACCATCGCCCGCCGCATCGTCGAGCGTGTCGTAGATGTTCTCCGGCGCGACCGCCGCCGTCGGATCGACACGTACCCAGCCGCGTGCGGGCAGCCATAGCTCGTTCCATGCATGCGCATCCATCCGCCGCACCATCCAGTAGCCACCGAGGCGGTTGCGATAACCGCCGACGTATCCGGTCACTACCCGGGTAGGAATGCCGGCAGCGCGCATCAGCACGGTGAAAGCACCGGAAAAATGCTCGCAGTAGCCCAGCCGCGTGCCGAACAGGAACCCGTCGGCGGTGTCGCGTCCGAGCGGTGGTGCGGCGATCGAATAGGCGAAGTCACGACGGATCCAGTCGAGCGCGTACTGGACGATCGCCGCGTCGGAGCGCAGCCGCGCGCGCAGGTCGCGGCCAAGTGCGACGGTGCGGGGATTGAAGCCAGGTGGCAACGCCAGTGCACGCGCCCGCAGTGCCGGGGGGAGTTCAACCTCGTATGTCCGTGGCGGTGCCGAGCGCATGCGCCAGCGCGTCAGGCTGGAGAGGGTGCGCTCGGCGACCAGGCTCAGATCCTGCTGGAGACGCGCGCCCTGTGGCACCGATGTGGGCAGGTCGAGTGCGACCAGTTGCGTGCGGTCGGTCGGCTCGACCTCGATTTCGTAATCCCATTGCACGTTGGCGGCTACCGGGGCCGGCGTCGGCCAGGCCGGCAGACCGTCGGGCCGTCGCCACGTGCGTCCATCGAAATCCCACAGCACCGGGCCACGCCAGTACATCGCCGTGCGCGGCGGGGTGACGCCGAAAAATCGCGCGCGCAGGGCAACGGAATCGTCCGACAGCAGATCAACCCAGTCACCGGGCGACATCCGGTCCGACAGCCCGGGCCGGGCCTTTGCACGTTCCGGTACGCCCCACAGCGGCGAGGCGATGCGCGGGAACAGCCAGAACACCGCCATGGCCAGCGGCAGGCCCAGCAGCACGAGGCGCAACCCCTGGCGCACCGGCACGAGGAGAGGCGCTGGCGGCACGCCTCCTTCGAGCGCGGCGAAACGTTGCAGCGCGCCGAGCGCGAGGACGGTGGCGACCAGCCCGAGCAGGAGGCTTGTCGGGCCCTGGTCGAGCAGGAACGTGGAGAACGGCGCGAACAGGGCGAACCCGACCAGGCTGCGGGCATCGCGCAGGGTCGTGGTCTCCGACGGCTTGAGCGCGACCATCGCCGCGAGCAGCGCGGAGCCGGTATCGCGCCCGATGCGCAGCCCGAACTGCGCGAGAACCGCAGCCACGATCGCGATCGCCAGCAGTGCACGCACGCTGGTGGCCAGGGGGCGGCGCCAGGACAGGGTTCCAATGATCAGCGCGGTCGCGGCGATCGCCACGGCGGTCGGGCCAGGCAACTGCAGCAACAGGGGCAACAGGCAGGCGGCGGCGGCCGCGAGCGCCCAGCGCCGGCTGCCGCCGTCGAGCGGATGCGTGTCGTCAGCCATCGGGCATCAGCGCGAGTGCACGCAGGCAGGCATGGCGATGCGCAGGGCCCCGTTCGGGGCCGATTGCCAAATGCAGAGGAAGGCACAGTCGGTAACGGCGGCCGTCGCGCTCGGCATCGTCCACCCAGCGCGCAAGTCGTGCGATGCGCGCCTCGTGTGGCAGCCCCGGCAGCGCATGCCAGTCAAGCGCGATGTCGGTGCCGGCGGGCTGTTCGTATTCGCGCACGAGCAGTGCGCCACGTCGCGCGGATGGCTTCCACGCGATCCGGCGTGGCGCATCACCGGGGCGGTAGTTGCGAAGATGGTGCACGTCATCGCCGGCGGCATGCAGCCGCCGTGTCGCCGAATCGCCCGACCCGACGGGGAGCGGTGGTGCGTCGGCTTCCGGTGCGGGATAGACCAGGACAGGCTGGTCCGGCC
>SCUY01000156.1 GCA_004322525.1 Lysobacter sp.
CGCTCTTCCGATCTGGAGACTGCCCGTGACACCCCCCGCCAGGACTGCCAGCAAGACGACCCGCCGCAAGGCCGCGCCCAAGGACCCGGGCCCCGACGAGCTCAGGTTCATGGTCGACAGCGCCTGGGAGCGGCGCACGATGTTGACCGTCGACGAGATCGAGGGCTCAACGCGGCCGACAGTCGACCGCGTGATCGATGGCCTGGAAGCCGGCGAATTCCGCGTCGCCGAGCCTGATGGAGCCGGTGGCTGGAAGGTCAATGAGTGGCTGAAAAAGGCCGTGCTGCTGTACTTCCGCACGCAGGACATGCAGCTGGTCGACGCGCAGCCCGCACCGTTCTGGGACAAAGTACCCGCGCGTTTCGCCGGCTTCGACGAGAGCCGCTTCCGCAAGCTCGGTGTGCGCGTGGTGCCTGGTGCGATCGCACGCCGCGGCAGCTTCGTCGGAAAAGACGTGGTGCTGATGCCGAGTTTCGTCAACATCGGTGCGCACGTCGGGGAGGGCACCATGGTCGATACGTGGGCGACGGTGGGTTCCTGCGCGCAGATCGGAAAGCACTGCCACCTCTCCGGCGGCGCGGGTATCGGCGGCGTGCTGGAGCCGCTGCAGGCAACACCCACCATCATCGAGGACCATTGCTTCATCGGCGCGCGTTCGGAAGTCGTCGAAGGCGTGATCGTCGGGCACCACTCGGTCATCGGCATGGGCGTCTTCCTCGGCCAGAGCACGCGCATCTACAACCGCATGACGGGCGAGGTCAGCTATGGCGTGGTACCGCCGGGCAGCGTGGTGGTATCGGGCCAGTTGCCCGCGAAGGACGGCAGCCATTCGCTGTATTGCGCGGTGATCGTGAAGCAGGTCGATGCGAAGACCCGCGGCAAGACATCCATCAATGACCTGCTGCGCGGGCTCGCCGACTGACATGACAACGCTCTTCGGCCTTGCCAACTGCGATACATGCCGCAAGGCGCGGAACTGGCTCACGCGTTTCGGCATCGCACATGGGTTTGTGGACGTGCGCGAGCAGCGCCAGTCGCCCGAAACCCTCGAGGCCTGGAAAGATGCGCTGGGCGGCTGGGATGCGATGGTCAACAAGTCGTCCACCACCTGGCGCAACCTGCCGCCGTCGCGCAAGACCCCCGCCACCAATGCGGAGTGGAAGCTGCTGCTGCGGGAGTATCCGACGCTGATCCGGCGGCCCGTGGTGATCACCGATGACGGTGTGATCACCCAGGGCTTCACCGACAACGCCTTCAGGAAACGCTTCGGGGTGGGCGCATGAGCGACGTGCTGGACCTGGCCTGCGCGCTCATCGAGCAGCGCTCGCTCACGCCGGAGGATGCCGGCTGCCAGGCGCTGGTCGCCACGCGGCTCGAACGCGCCGGTTTCCACAACGAAGCGCTGCGCTTCGGCGACGTCGATAACCTGTGGTCGGTGCATGTCGGTGCGGCGGACGGTCCCACGCTGGTACTGCTTGGCCACACGGACGTGGTGCCGAGTGGCCCGGTCGACGAATGGACGAGCGATCCCTTCGTGCCGACGATCCGCAGCGGTTTCCTGTATGGCCGCGGCGCGGCGGACATGAAAGGCAGCGTCGCGGCGTTCGTCGTGGCGCTGGAGCGGTTCGCGGCCGAGCACCCGGGCCATCGCGGCCGCGTTGCGTTGCTGCTGACCTCGGACGAGGAAGGGCAGGCGATCGATGGCGTGCGCAAAGTCGCCGACCT
>SCUY01000157.1 GCA_004322525.1 Lysobacter sp.
CCGATTCGTCCGCCTTCCACGCCTTCACCAGCGAAACGTCCGCGCGCAGTGCGGTTTCCATGACGTGCATATGCCCGTCGAACTCGCGCGTCTCCTTGCCCTCGGCGACCACGGTGCCGTAACCCGTGCGGGTGAAGAAGGCCGGGATGCCCGCGCCGCCAGCGCGCAGCCGCTCGGCGAGCGTGCCCTGCGGATTGAATTCGAGCTCGAGCTCACCTGCGAGATACTGGCGCTCGAACTCCTTGTTCTCGCCGACATACGACGAAATCATCCTGCGGATCTGCCGCGTGGCCAGCAGCTGGCCCAGGCCGAAACCGTCGACGCCCGCGTTGTTGGAAATCGCGGTGAGCCCGGTGACGCCCGAATCGCGCAGCGCGGCGATCAGCGCCTCGGGGATGCCGCACAGACCGAAGCCACCGACGGCGAGCGTCTGGTTGTCGGCGACGAGATCGGCGAGCGCGGTTTTCGCGTCGGGATAGACTTTGCTGCGACGGACTGAAACGGCTTGGGTCATGGCGTAAGAGCCGCGAAACGGGAGCGGTGAAGTCTATCCCGCGCTCCGTTGGCGCGACACCGTACCTTTGGTCCGCAAGCAAGTTAACAACGTAAGTGCAGCACCCCGGCCCAAGTAGGACGTTGAGCGGGCAAGCTGAAGAGGATCACTCCGGCAAGACGGGATCTGCTCTGTACAGCCAGCTCACCCAGCGGAAACGATACACCGTGGCCGTGCTGAGGGGCGAAGGCCACTCGATGCGATCGGCCATGGCTTCACGGCTCTGCAGGAAGCAGCGGATTGGGAATCCCGTCAGGAAAGCTGCCAATCGGGCTCGTGCTGCACGCGTACGAAGTCGAATGGCAGATGCGGCGCCAACTGGTCCACGACCGATCCCGCCGCCGTTGCCGGGATTCACGACGATGCGCAGCGGGCGCAGCACGTCACGGTCGACGTAACCCAGAAGGCAGTCGACATATGCGGACTTGTCCTCGTCGCCTGCAACACCGCCCGCGACCGCCGCGTTTGACGGGTCGAACCGCCTGCCATCGCATCTCGGAGTGCATGCAGACCGGAGGCGCCACTGATCGGGCGGCTGCCCTCCCGGACCAGCTTCATCCCGTTGTAGTCCATCAGGTTGTGGGTCACCATGACGCCGCCGGCTGCGTTTCGATGCGCGGTCTGGAAATATACTTCTTTCGTGCCGAACAGGCCGATATCGACGACATCGCGCGTCTGTGCACGCAAGCCCTCGGCCAGCGCCGCCAGCCGCCCGGGCTGCTGAGCCTCACGTCACGCCCGAGCACCATCTGGTCCGGTCAAGCAGATGCACGAGCTCGCCGCCCATGCGGGCCGCGACATCGCAGTTCAGTTCGTCGGGAACGCGCGCCCAGATGTCCTATGCCTTGCTCGCATGTTTGTTGTTCGTATCACGAACGACCGTACACGTCTTCGAGGCGGACTATGTCGTCCTCGCCCAAATAATGGCCGGACTGCACCTCGATCAACTCTACGGGTTCGGTGCCGCGATTGCACAACCGATGCACGCTACCCAGCGGGATGTAAGTACTCTCGTTCTCGCGCAGGTTGAATACACGCTCATCGCAGGTGACTTCGGCGGTACCGGAGACCACGATCCAGTGCTCCGCACGCTTGTGGTGCTTCTGCAGACTCAACGCGGCACCCGGCTTCACCACGATGCGCTTGACTTGGAAGCGTTCGCCCATGTCGATCGAGTCGTAGTTGCCCCACGGACGATAGACCTTGCGGTGGAAGAGGTGTTCCTGCCGCCCCGCAGCCTTGAGGATGTCAACGATCTTCTTGACGTCCTGCACGCGGTCCTTACGTGCAACGAGGGTGGCGTCGGGGGTGTCAACTATCACGAGATCCTCAACACCGATCGTCGCGATCATGCGGCGGTCCGACGCACGCACGAGGCTGTTGCGGGTGTCGATCGCCAACACGTCGCCTTCGCAGCGGTTGCCATCCGCATCGCGCGGCGCGGCCCCCCACAGCGATGACCACGAGCCTATGTCGCTCCAGCCGCAGCTCACCGGGACGACGGCCGCACGTTCCGTCTTTTCCATTACCGCGTAGTCGATCGAGTCGCTGGGGCTTGACCCGAAAGCGGCTTTGTCGACCCGAACGAAATCGAGGTCACGCTTCGCCCCGGCGCAGGCGTGTTCGCAGGCGCTGAGGATCGCTGGCTGCAATCGTCCCAGTTCGGCCAGGTACCGATCGGCTCGAAACATGAACATGCCGGAATTCCACGCATAGTCGCCGTCGGCAACGTAGCGTTCGGCCGTCGCGAGATCCGGCTTCTCGACGAAACGCTCCACCCGATGTACGTGTTCTGTGACCTCGCCGCCGCATCGTATGTAGCCGTATCCCGTTTCCGGATAGTCGGGGCGGATGCCGAAAGTCACGAGCCAACCGTCGGCGGCCACACCGGAGGCCTGCTGGACCGCAGCGCGGAATGCAGCCTCGTCGTCGATCAGGTGATCGGCCGGCATCACGAGCATCACGGCATCGGGATCGCGCGCGCGCAGGTGCAGCGCGGCCAGTGCGATCGCAGGTGCCGTGTTGCGTGGCTCGGGCTCCAGCAGGATTCCGCCGTTCGCAATTCCTATTTCCTGCAACTGCTCACCCACCATAAACCGGTGATCTTCACTACAGACCGTCACTGGCGGCTGTGCTCTGTCCAGCCGACTGGCACGTAGCGCGGTCTCTTGGAACAACGAGCGATCGCCGATGAGGGTGAGGAATTGCTTGGGGTGATTCTGGCGCGACAACGGCCAGAGACGCGATCCGCTGCCGCCGCTCAGGATGACGGGATGGAGCATTTTGGTTCCGTGTTCGGCTGGGGCGCATAGGGTAACCGATCGATTTCACCCTCGCGCCAGGGACCCACACGTCGCGAATCGCGGTCGGATAGAATTTCGCCTTGGCCCGCAGGGTCCGATGGTCATTCAGGAATTCCGCCCGATGAAGATCCTCGTCGCCTACAAGCGCGTGGTGGACTACAACGTCCGCATCCAGGTTAAACCCGATGGCAGCGGCGTCGTCACCGACGGCGTCAAGCTCTCGCCCAATCCGTTCGACGAGATCGCGCTGGAAGAGGCGCTGCGCCTGCGCGACAAGGGCGTCGCGACCGAAGTGATCGTCGCGACGATCGCCCCCGCCGACGCGCAGCCGCACCTGCGAAACGGCCTCGCGATGGGCGCCAACCGCGCGATCCACGTCGTCGTCGACGCCGGCACCGACGTGCAGCCGCTCACCGCCGCACGCGCGCTGCTCAAGCTCGTCGAACGCGAGCAGCCGGACATCGTGATCCTTGGCAAGCAGGCCATCGATGACGACGCCAGCCAGACCGGGCAGATGCTCGCGACGCTCTGGGGCCGCCCGCAGGCGACGTTCGCGTCGAAGGTGGAGGTGGCCGATGGCAAGGTGACGGTGACGCGCGAGGTCGATGCGGGCCTGGAGACGCTCGAAGTCGACCTGCCGGCAGTCATCACCACCGACCTGCGCCTCAACGAGCCACGTTTCATCAAGCTGCCCGACATCATGAAGGCCAAGAGCAAGCCGCTGGAGACACTCGCGTTCGCGGACCTCGGCGTCGAGACCGGAGCGGGCCTCAAGACCACGTCCTACGCGGCGCCCGCCAAACGCACGAAGGGCATCATGGTCAAGGACGCGGCCGAACTGGTCGCGGTGCTGAAGCAACGCGGCCTGCTGTAACGCAACGCCGCGGCGGACCGCGCATGGCGCGACCGTCCGGATACGAAGGTTCCCGCTTCCCGGGAACGCCGGAAACCAAGGGAATACCGATGTCGAAGGTCCTGATAGTCGCCGAACACCTGGGTGGCCAGCTCAATGCCTCCACCGCCAAGTGCGTCACCGCCGCGAAGGCGCTGTCGCCTGAGTCGATCGACGTGCTCGTGCTCGCAGGCGACCCGTCCGCCGTCGCCGCACAGGCCGCGAAGCTCGCCGGCGTGACGCGCGTACTCGTTGTCGCCCATGCCGCGAATGCCCACGCAATCGCGCAGGTGCTCGCGCCGCAGGTCGCGCAACTCGCCGCGAACTACACGCACGTATTTGGACCGAGCACCACGTTCGGCAAGGACCTCATGCCGTGTGTCGCCGCGCTGCTCGATGCGGCGCAGGTATCGGACGTGATGGCGGTCGAGGGCCCGCGCACGTTCAAGCGCCCGATCTATGCCGGCAACGCGATCGTGACGGTTGAAGCGCCGGAGGGCGTCACGGTCGTCGCGACGATTCGCACGGCATCGTTCGCGGAAGCCGCATGCGATGGCGATGCACCGGTCGAGTCGATCAACGTCGAGGCTTCCCTGCCGACGCATACGCGCTTCATCGGTCTCGCTGCCGGCTCCAGCGACCGCCCCGACCTGCAGAGCGCCAAGCGAGTCGTCTCCGGCGGCCGCGGCGTGGGTTCTGCCGACAACTTCAGGATCATCTACGACCTCGCCGACAAGCTCGGCGCCGCCGTCGGCGCCTCGCGCGCGGCGGTGGACGCCGGCTACGTCCCGAACGAGATGCAGGTCGGCCAGACCGGCAAGATCATCGCGCCCGAGCTCTACATCGCCATCGGCATCTCCGGCGCGATCCAGCACCTGACCGGCATCAAGGACGCGGGTACCATCGTTGCGATCAACAAGGATCCGGACTCGGCGATCTTCGAGATCGCGGATATCGGGCTGCCGGGGGATCTGTTCGAAATTCTGCCGCAGCTGCGCGCGGCACTTTGATCGGCAAGTCGGCAGCGGCGCGACAACGCGGGCGAGGTGGTGTTTGACTCAAAAGGCGATCGATCTCAACGCGTTTATCGGCATCGCGCTCTTCTGCGTGCTTATGGGCGCAGGGCAAATCCTTTTCCGTCTCGCTGCGCAGCGGCTCGCGCAGACCACGGACCTCAGCGAGAAGTTTTTGGCCGCCGGGCTGTCACCGCATTTCTGGGCTGCGGCGGTGCTGTATGGGGCCGCGTCCCTACTGTGGGTCATTATCCTTGCGCGCATCCCGCTTTCGGTGGCGTATCCGATTACCACGCTCACTATAGTTTTCGTTCCGATCGTCAGTTGGTACCTGTTCGGTGATCCGATCAGTCCGAGAATGGTCGCCGGCATGCTCGTCATTCTGATCGGCGTTTGGCTTATCGCAGGAAATTCGAATTGAATATACCGACGACGTGCCCGGCGTGTGGGACGGCCGCTGTTTCGGGCGCCGCCACATACGGGCGCTTCTCCACGCTCCGTTGCGGCCAGTGCGGACACATGCTGCTGGCACGCAAGAGCGCTCCGACGGAGCCCGACGACTACAAGGTAGCCAGCAGCGACGCACTTCGACGTATGCTGAAGTCGACGCGCGACGAAGAATTCCGGATCGGGGTCGAACTGGTCCACAGTCATGCACCGACGGGTGCCTGGCTCGACATCGGCTGTTCGTACGGCTGGTTCTTGCAACAGATTGCGAGCGCCGGCTACGAACCCTATGGTGTCGAGCCGTCGCTCACCGCTTGGGCGGAAGCTCAATCGCTGTTCGGCGAGCGGGTCGTAAACGGCGAGTTCCCGACAGTCTTGGCCAACAACGACCTTCCGGCACGCTTCGACGTCTTGAGCACCATGGACGTGCTCGAGCACATCATCGACCCGAGCGAATTCCTACAGGGCGTGCGCAAGCACTGCAATCCTCTCGCGGTGTTCTTGGTGAAGGTGCCGTCGAACGACGGACTTCTCTTCAGGCTGTTCTCGGCGATTTCCACTTCAAATCGCAATCTGGCGCTCAGCCGGATGTGGCAAGTCGATTTCAACTATCCGCACTGGCACTACTACTCGCCGGCGAGCGTCCGTCTCATGCTGGCCCAGCACGGCTTCGAGGTGCTTACGGAAAGGCGGCTGCCCTTCGCCTTCTTTTCGACGGCCACCGACCGCATACGCAGCTACCGCGCCGGCAGGGAGAATCCGCTGGCCGTAGCGGCTAAGGCGCTGGTCGCGTACATACTCATAGCAG
>SCUY01000158.1 GCA_004322525.1 Lysobacter sp.
GTCGAAGATCCACGACACCGCGCTGCTCACGATCGAAGGCGAACTCGACGACATTTCCGGCCGCGGACAGACGCGCGCGGCGCACAAGCTGTGCAGCGGCGTGAAAGAAACCGACCGCCAGCACATGGTGGTGGAGGGTGCCGGGCATTACGGTATCTTCAGCGGCCGCCGCTGGCGCACGCAGGTGTATCCGAAGGTCCGCGATTTCTTCGCGACATATTCGAAGCGCTGAGCGCGGGCTCCGCCTGCATGTTGCTGCGGCGACCGGTCTGCTGTTGCCGACAGGGAGCGGGCACGGCTTGGAGGACACCAGAACACGAAGGGCGCCTCATGGCGCCCTTCGTTCGTTCAATGGCCCGATCAGCCCACGTAGGCCGGGCCTGATTGCACCAGCATGTGCTTGGCGATGTGGCCATGCAGCCGGCCAACACCACGCGCCAGGTGCAGCGTCGCGAAGAACAGGATGATGCCGGCGACGAACACGAACGGCAGCTGCCACAGGTGCACGCCCTGGACATGGAAGCCGGCGTTGTCGAAACCGACGATCGCCTCGAAAAGCGCCGCAAGCGGGGCGAAGATGAAGCCGGCCGACAGCGCGAGCATCACCACCGCGGCGGTGAAGTAGCCAATGCCGAGCGGCATCATCAGCGCCATGTAGAGCATCGTCGTCCAGGTGCGGCGGTCGGTGAACATCGCGCCGATGCGCTGCAGCCAGGTACCTTCGTCGCGCACATAGGTGGGACGTCGTGGCATGCGTTCGCCGAGCATCACCTCCACCAGCCGGCCCTCCACCAGCGAAAGCACACGCACCGAGCCGAAGAACAGGATCGCGAACGGGATGCCGATGATCATCACCAGCAGGCCCGCGCTCAGCGACAGCCCGGCGACGATCCACGTGAAGTAGAAGATGCCGGTCAGCATCGACAGCAGCATGTAGAACAGCGCGGCATATGTACGCGGCTCGGCGGCCACTCCGACAAAGCGCGCGAAGCGGCTGCGTTCGGTGCTCGTCGTGCGCTTCGGAGCCTGCAGCGCCGTCTGCACACGCACCTCGGTGTCGCGATAGATGTCGGCGACCTCGTCCGGCGCGCCGTAGCTCCCGGCCACGCCAGCGATCACGTCGGCCTCCGAACGGCCCGGATTGGCGGCCACCTCCGAGCGCAGGTAATCCTCGGCGTCGTAGAGCGCGTCCTGCACCAGCGCGGCGTCGGCACCGGTGAGCGCCGCGCGCAGGCGGTCGAGGTATTCGGCGATGGTGGCCGGGGCGCGGTAGTCGTGGGTGGAAGGGTTGGCGTTCATGCGGAGATCCCCCGGGAATCGTCTGGATGCGTGGTGTCGGAAGTGGCCTGAGCGCCGAGCACGGCGTCGACAGAATCGCGGGTGGCGCGCCAGGCGGCAGCCCACTGCGCGAGCACGTCGCGGCCGGTGTCGTTGATGCGGTAGTAGCGCCGGGGCGGGCCGGCGATGGAGGGCTCGACGTGGCTCGACAGCAGCCCCGCCCCCTCCAGCCCGCGCAGTACCGGGTACAGCGCGCTCTGCTTGCCCGACAGCACGCCCTCGAGCGGCTCCAGGCGCTTGGCGATCTGGTAGCCGTACATGGGCTCGGCGGCGTCGCCGAGCACCGCGAGCAGGGCGAGTGACACGGTGCCCGCACTCAGTTCTTTCTGGAATTTGCGAAGGTGGATCCCGGGATCGGTCATGGCTGAAGCTCGTCCTGATGACGACTTCATCCTATTGCTTACTTCGATATAGATCGCATGCCATTAGTCACCGCCGCTTTTGCGTGCCTGACACAGTGGCTGGGGTACGCCTATCGAACCCAACACGGAGGCGAAGCGATGACCCGGGGCGACAAGTCGGCCTATACCGACAAGCAGAAGCGCGAGGCGCGGCACATCGAGCAGAGCGAAGAAAAGCGTGGCGTGGCAAAGAAGGACGCCGGGCGCATCGCCTGGGCGACCGTCAACAAACAGGACGGCGGTGGCAAGAAGTCGGGCACCGGTCGGAAGCACTGACAGGCTTGCGACGGAGATCGCCCCCAGGCCGCGCCTGGGCCAGAATCGACGGACCTCCCTGGAGTCCGACATGTCGATGCCGCGCTTGGTTGTCCTCACCCTGTCTCTCGCCCTCGCCTGCTCCGTGCATGCGGCGACGAAGCCCTCCGCGCGCCGCGCGCCGGCCAAGCCGCTATCCATGCAGGAGCTGCTCGATACGTCCCGGCCATCCGACTGGCGGCGCCTCGACCCGCAGAACACGTTGCTGCTCGAACTCGCCGACGGCCACCGCGTCGTCATCGAACTCGCGCCGTCGTTCGCGCCGGCGCACGTGGCGAACATCCGCACGCTCGCGCACGAGGGCTACTGGAACGGGCTGAGCATCAACCGTTCGCAGGACAACTTCGTCGTGCAATGGGGCGATGCGGAAGAGAACGCGGCCCGCCGCAGGCCACTCGGCACCGCGAAGGCGAAGCTGCCGGCGGAGTTCGCGTTCCGCCGTGGCAATGCCGGCACGTTCGACTGGGCACGCCTGCCCGATGCCGATGGCTGGGCGCCGCAGGTCGGGTTTCTCGGGGGATTCCCGGCCGGCCACGATCCCAAATCCGGCACGTACTGGATGGCGCACTGCTATGGCGCGGTCGGCGCCGGACGCAACAACGAAGCCGACTCCAGCGACGGCAGCGAGCTCTATGTCGTGACCGGGCAGTCGCCACGGCAACTCGACCGCAACATGTCGATGGTCGGCCGCGTCGTGCAGGGAATGGAATGGCTGTCGACCATCCCCCGCGGCACCGGCCCGCTCGGCTTCTTCGAAAAGCCCGAGCAGCGTGTGGTCATCCGCTCGCTCCGGCTCGCCGCGGACGTGCCGGCCGCCGAGCGTCCTGCGATCGAAGTGCTGCGTACCGGCACGCCCCGGTTCGCGCAACTGGTGGAAGCACGCCGCAACCGTCGCGACGAGTTCTACAAGGTGCAGGCCCACCACATCGACCTGTGCAACGTGCCGCTGCCCGTGCGTGACATCAAGCCCTGACGCGCGCCACCGTCAGTGGATGATGATTGCTGGCGGGCCGTGGTGCGCCGGGGGCGGACGGCCCGTCGGGACAGGGGCGGAGGAATCGACCGATGTCGCTGGCCCATCGACCGCCGCAGCGGCGCGCTCGG
>SCUY01000159.1 GCA_004322525.1 Lysobacter sp.
GGCAGTCACGGAGGCGGAAGGGGGGGGCGCATTGGCCGCACGCATCGAAACTGCCACCGCCACCATCGCCGCCGATTTCGTACCGATGCCGCTGATCGAACGCATCGAAGTGGTGAGCCACGGCTGCATGGTGATGGAGCCTGCCGACACCGCCCCCAGCTTCGCCGAATTCGCCAGCAGCGCCGGCACGCCGGCCGTCGTGGCCAGCCTGAACCCGTGCGACGGCTTCGATGCCCTGGCCGAGATGGCCGCCGCGCAGGTACCGGCCGTCGCCATTCCCGCCGTGGCCATCGCGCCTGCGGCGCTGCACGTGATCGCCGGCCAGTGCGATGACCCCGGCATCATCGCGATGCGCAACGAGCTGACCTCGATGCGCCAGATGATCGAGCGCCAGATGGGCCAGTTCGCCATCGAACGCCTGCGTGGTTCGCCCGCGCGCGCGTTCGCCTTCGAGACACTGCAGGCCTATGGCTGCGACGAGTCGCTTGCACAGACGATCGCCTCACGCATCGATTCCCGTCTGGAGCCGGCGAAGGTCAAAGCGCCGCTGCTCGCTGAGCTCGCGCGCATGCTGACCATCGTGCGCGCCGAGCCGATCGAGGATGGCGGTGTATTCGCGCTGATCGGCCCCACCGGCGCCGGCAAGACCACCACGCTCGCCAAGCTCGCCGCGCGCTTCGCGCAGCGCCACCGTGCACGCGACGTCGCGCTCGTCACCACCGATATCGAGCGCCCCGGCGCGCGCGAGCAATTGCATGCGCTGGGCCGCAGGCTCGGCATCACTGTCTGCGAGGCCGAAGGCCCTGAAGGGCTCACCGACGCGCTCGACCAGCTCGTCGATTACCCGCTCGTACTTGTCGATACCGCGGGTTACGCCGCGCGCGACAAAGCTCTGCTCGGCCAGGTCACCTGGCTGCGCGCGACCCGCGGCCTGCGCTCGCTGCTGGTGTTGCCGGCCAACCTGCAGGCGCAGGATCTTTCCGAAGCGGTGCGCCGCTATCGCATGGCGCAGCCCGAAGCGGTGGTGCTCACCAAGCTCGACGAGACCGGGCGCCTTGGTGCCGCGCTCTCGGTCGCTGTCAGACACGGCCTGCCGCTTGCCTACACCACGGCAGGCCAGCACGTGCCGGCCGATCTCGAAGCCGCGGATGCCTCGCGGCTCGTGCTCCACCTCGAAAAACTCCGTCGCGCCGCCGACAACCCGCTCGCCACCGAGGATCGCCATGTCGTCGCCTGAGTTCAACGCCTCCCCCGCGCGCGTACCGGCCATGTCCGCGAACGATCCCGGCCCGGTGCGCGTGATCGCAGTTGCCAGTGGCAAGGGCGGCGTCGGCAAGACGTCGGTCTCGGTCAACCTGGCGATGAGCCTGCAGAACGGCGGCCAGCGTGTGCTGCTGCTCGACACCGACCTGGGCCTGGCCAATGTCGACGTGATGCTCGGCCTCTCGCCGCGCTACACGCTGAGCGATGTCTTCGCCGGGCGTTGCGAGCTCGCCGACACGCTGCTGGACGGCCCCAACGGGCTGCTCGTGGTGCCCGCCGCCAGCGGCAAGCGGCACATGACCGAACTCACGCCGGCGCAGCATGTGGGCCTGGTGCACGCCTTCTCGCAACTCGAGGCGCCGGTCGATGTGATGGTGGTGGACAACGCGGCCGGCATCTCCGACAGCGTGCTCACCTTCTGCCAAGCCGCGCAGGACGTGATCGTGGTGGTCTGCGACGAGCCGGCGTCGGTCACCGATGCCTATGCATTGATCAAGGTGCTGTCGCGCGAGCGTGGCGTGACGCGCGTGCAGGTGCTGGCGAACCAGGTGCAGCACCCTTCGGAAGGGCGCCAGCTGTTCGAGAAGCTCGAACGCGTGACGTCCAAATTCCTCGACGTGACACTCAACTATCTCGGCGCGATCCCGCGGGACGAATGGCTGCGCCGCGCGATCCAGCGCCAGGAGGCAGTGGTCGATGCGTTTCCGGCCGCACCCTCGTCGATGGCATTTCGCGAGATCGCCCGCCGCGCCGGCCAGTGGCAGACGCCAGCGGGCCCGCGCGGGCACGTCGAATTCTTCATGGAACGCCTGATCACCACGCCACCCCGGAGTGCCACCGCATGAACACGACCGCCACAGCTACCCGGGCTGGCCAGTACCGCAGCACACGCAGCGCGAGCGAAGGCTTCGACGCGACCGCGATCGTCAACCGTCATGGCGAACTGGTGCGTCGCATCGCGCATCACCTGGCAGCACGGTTGCCGGCCAGCGTGGAAGTCGACGACCTGATCCAGGCTGGCATGCTCGGCCTGATCGAGGCGGCGAAGAACTTCCAGGCCGACCAGGGCGCCGCATTCGAGACCTATGCCTCGATCCGCATTCGTGGCGCGATGATCGACGAGATCCGTCGCGGCGACTGGGTGCCGCGCAGCGTTCATCGCCGCTATCGCGATGTCGTCGCCGCCACCCGCGAGGTCGAGCAGAAGAATGGCCGGGCCGCGCACTCGCAGGAGATCGCCGCCGTGCTGGGCGTCTCGCTCGAGGATTACCACCACATGCTCGAGGATGCCTCGCGCGGCCAACTGCTCAGCCTCGACGAGCAGATGGACGATTTCGACGGCGAGCCGCGCCTGGCCGCGAGCTGCAACATCACGCCGGTACGCGAATTGGAGCACTCGGTGTTCCGCCAGGCGCTCGGCGATGCCATCGGCGACCTGCCCGAACGCGAACAGCTGGTGCTGTCTTTGTACTACGAGCAGGAAATGAACCTGCGCGAGATCGGCGCGGTGCTGTCGATCAGCGAATCGCGCGTCTGCCAGATCCATGGCCAGGCGATGCTGCGGCTGCGTGGAAAGCTGGGTGACTGGCGTGAAACCGCGGTCGAGCAGGCTCATAACTGAGGTGGCACGGGAATAGTTCCGGTGAGCGGAGCGCTGCGTGAGGCGGCGGCTGGTTCGTGCTCTTTCACCTGCCCGGAGCGTGCGTTTCCTCTCACGCGGTGACGCGCCCCGGTTAACCCAGACACATTTGATCGCGGCAGCCTCAAGAACCTCCTGCCCGCGCCGATAGCCTCCCAAGAAACGTCCGGAACCCTTGAATGGACAAGAACATCAGGATCCTGATCGTCGATGACTTCTCGACGATGCGCCGCATCGTCAAGAACCTGCTCAACGATCTGGGCTTCTTCAACACCACCGAAGCCGACGATGGCACCAGCGCGCTGGTCGAGTTGCGCAAGGGCCCGTTCGATCTCGTCATCACCGACTGGAACATGCCGGGTATGGCGGGTATCGACCTGCTCAAGGCGATCCGTGCCGATGGTGCGCTGGCCAAGATCCCGGTGCTGATGGTCACCGCCGAGGCCAAGCGCGAGCAGATCATCGAGGCCGCGCAGGCAGGCGTGAACGGTTACGTCATCAAACCGTTCACCGCCGGCACGCTGAGCGACAAGCTGGCGAAGATCTTCGAACGCGTGGAGAGCGCGGCGTGACTGCCGCGCCCGGAATTGCCGCCGGGGAGCGTCAGGCCGTCATAGGCCGCCTCCAGGCCGCGCTCTGGGCGCTGGAGCATGACGACCATGCCGCCTGGCGCGCGAACGTGGACGAACTCATCGAATGGCGCACGCAGCCGCTGGTGCAGGGCTTCGTGCGGCTGGCGCGCGAGTTGTCGCAGGCGCTGGGTGACGACGGCGGAGCGCGTGTCAACGGCGCGTCGC
>SCUY01000160.1 GCA_004322525.1 Lysobacter sp.
GCGCACCCTTGGCGCGCCGGCGCCGGGTCGCCCGGCGGACAAGCAGCGCGATGCGGTGCGGGAATCCCCTCGCGGCCGGCGCCCGCAACCGCCGGGCAAACCGCGCAATGCGCGCAATGCGCAGGAAATGGACCTTGCCAAGGCCTATGCGATCCGCGCCCAGCGCGAGAAAGAGGAGCGCATCGCCGCCGAGGCAGCCCGCCAGGAAGAGGCCCGTCGCCGTCGTGAAGCGCGCGCGCGGCTGGGCGAGTTCCTGAAGGACAAGGCGCTCAACGACCCGGAGGCCGACATTGCGCGGCACTTCCCCTATGGCGGAAAGATCAAGCGGATCTACGTCACCGGCGAGCAACTGCGCGCGCTCAATGCAGGCGAGCTTGGCGTGGTGCAACTGGATGGCCGTTATGTGCTGGTGACGGCGGCGACCCTTGTGGAGGCGGAGGCCATTTTCCCGCAGGCGGTAGCGCTCCGCGTAGACCCCGATGCAGCGGCAGGTGACGATCCCTATGCCGATCCGCAGTACCAGGTGCCGGACGATCTCGTCTGGTAGCGGGGCAGTGCGGCGGCGCATGCGCCAGTGGGTTGCCGCTCACCGGCGTGCACGCTTGCCTTCCCCGGGGAGGGCAAGCGCCCGGGTCATTCGGGGTCGTAGTCCAGGTTCGGCGCGAGCCAGCGTTCTGCCTGCGTCAATTCCACGCCCTTGCGCCTCGCATAGTCCGTGACCTGCTCCTTCGATATCCGGCCGACGACGAAGTACTGGCTGCCGGGATGAGCGAAGTAGTAGCCGGAGACGGATGCCGCCGGATACATCGCGAAGCTTTCGGTCAGTTCGATGCCGATGGTGCTCGTCGCGTCGAGCATTGCGAATAGCGTCGCCTTCTCACTGTGCTCCGGACATGCCGGGTAGCCAGGCGCTGGCCGGATGCCGCGATAGCGCTCGGTCACCAACGCCTCGTTGTCGAGCGCTTCGTCCGGTGCATAGCCCCAGAATTCGCGCCGGACACGCTCGTGGAGTCGCTCGGCCAGAGCTTCGGCGAGGCGGTCGGCAAGCGCCTTCAACAGGATCGCGTTGTAGTCGTCGTGCGCGGCTTCAAAGCGTGCGACATGCGGCTCGATACCGAGGCCGGCAGTGACCGCGAAGGCACCGATCCCGTCACGCAGGCCCGTGTCTTTTGGCGCGATGAAATCGGCGAGGCAGAAGTCCGGCCGCTCGACCGGCTTGTCGACCTGCTGACGCAGGAAGTGCAGGCGGGTTGTCGTCCCCGCCGAGGTCTCCACCTCGACATCGTCACCAATGCTGTTCGCCGGCCACAGGCCGAATACCGCCCGTGCACTTACCCAACGCTCCGTGATCATTGTCCGCAGCATTGCCTTCGCATCGCGGAACAGTTCGCGCGCCTGTGCGCCTACTATCGCGTCATCAAGAATGGCGGGGTAACGCCCGGCCAGTTCCCAGGTGTTGAAGAAGGGCGTCCAGTCGATGTACGGAACCAGCTCGTCGAGCGGATAGTCATCGATGACGTGGACACCGGGTTGCGCAGGCACAGGCGGGATGTAGGTTGACCATCCGCCCTCGAAGCGCTGCGCGCGCGCCTTCTCCAGTGGTACCAGCCGCTTGCCATCGCCGCGGTTGCTGTGGCGTTTGCGGATTTCGGCATAGTCGGCG
>SCUY01000020.1 GCA_004322525.1 Lysobacter sp.
GCGCAGCGGCGCGCTGCACCTGTCGCGTGTGAACGCATGACCGCAGCGGCGTACAATGACGCGCTTCATCTTCCCGGGGCCGCCCATGCTGCGCATCCAGGCTGAAGCGCTTACCTTCGACGACGTCTCGCTCGTCCCCGCGCATTCGACAGTCCTGCCCAAGGACGTGACGCTCGCGACCCGCCTGAGCCGGAATCTCACCATCCGCCTGCCCATCGTGTCCGCCGCCATGGACACGGTCTCCGAAGCGCGCCTCGCGATCGCGATGGCACAGCTCGGTGGAATCAGCATCCTGCACAAGAACATGACGCTCGCGCAGCAGGCGGCGCAGGTCGCGCAGGTCAAGAAGTTCGAGGCGGGGGTGATCAAGGAGCCATTCACTGTTGGCCCGGACACGACGATCGCCGAAGTGCTCAAGCTCACCCGCGCGCGCAACATCTCCGGCGTGCCGGTGGTTGACGAAAGCGGCCAGCTGGTCGGCATCGTCACCAGCCGCGACATGCGTTTCGAGAAACAACTCGACGATCCGGTGCGCAACATCATGACGCGCAAGGATCGTCTTGTGACGGTGCGCGAAGGAGCGCCGGACGATGAGGTGCTCGGCCTGCTCCACAGGCACCGCATCGAGAAGGTGCTGGTGGTCAACGACGACTTCGCGCTGCGCGGCCTGATCACGGTCAAGGACATCCAGAAGAAGCGCGATAACCCGAACGCGGCCTACGACGCGAGCGAAAGGCTGCTCGTCGGTGCGGCGGTGGGCGTGGCGGGCGACACCGAGGCGCGTGTCGAAGCGCTGGTCGCCGCGGGCGTCGACGTGATCGTCGTCGACACCGCGCATGGCCATTCGCAGGGCGTGCTCGACCGCGTTGAATGGGTGAAGACACGCTTCCCGAAGTGCCAGGTGATCGGCGGCAATATCGTCACCGGCGACGCCGCACTCGCACTGATGGATCACGGCGCCGATGCGGTGAAAGTAGGCGTCGGCCCGGGCTCGATCTGCACGACGCGGATCGTCGCCGGCGTCGGCGTGCCGCAGATCACCGCGGTGTCGATGGTCGCCGAGGCATTGCAGGATCGCATTCCATTGATCGCCGACGGTGGCATCCGTTATTCGGGCGACATCGGCAAGGCGATCGTCGCCGGCGCGTCCAGTGTGATGGTGGGCGGGCTGTTCGCGGGTACCGAGGAATCGCCGGGCGAGGCCGAGCTGTTCCAGGGCCGAAGCTACAAGAGCTATCGCGGTATGGGCTCGCTCGGCGCCATGGAGCAGGGCTCGAAGGACCGCTATTTCCAGGACGCATCAGACGCCGACAAACTCGTGCCGGAGGGAATCGAAGGCCGCGTGCCCTATCGTGGCCCGCTCAGCGGCGTGGTTCACCAGCTTGCCGGCGGGCTGCGCGCCACGATGGGCTATCTCGGCTGCGCGACGATCGAAGAGATGCGCAGGAAACCGATGTTCGTGCGCGTCACCAGCGCAGGTACCCGTGAGAGCCACGTGCACGATGTGCAGATCACCAAGGAGCCCCCGAACTACAGGGCGTGATGGGTGGCTCGCCACAGCAAATCCCATCTGTCGAATGTCGATGCACCCCCGGATCGTTGCCTGATCCGCCATCGACGAATCACGCATCACAACCGGTCACGGCTTTCCATGGATATCCACGGCGACAAGATTCTGATTCTTGACTTCGGCGCGCAGTACACGCAGCTGATCGCGCGGCGTGTGCGCGAGCTGGGCGTCTTCTGCGAGATCTGGGCCTGGGACCATGATCCGGCCGAGATCGCGACCTATGCGCCCAAGGGAATCATCCTGTCGGGCGGCCCGGAATCGACGACGCTCACCGGCGCGCCGCGAGCACCGCAGGAGGTGTTCGATTTAGGGCTGCCCGTCCTCGGCATCTGCTATGGCATGCAGACGATGGCCGTGCAGCTCGGCGGAGCCACCGAGGCTGCAGATGCACGCGAGTTCGGCCATGCCACGCTGGATATCGTGCGTGCGGACGCGTTGTTTGCGGGGCTGAGCGACCACGACGGCGGCGCGCGCCTCGACGTCTGGATGAGCCATGGGGACCACGTTTCGCAGGTGCCACCCGGCTTTTTGATCACCGCACGCACCGATCGCATTCCCATCGCCGCGATGGCCGATGAATCGCGTCGCTGGTATGCCGTGCAGTTCCACCCCGAGGTCACGCACACGAAGCAGGGCCAGGCATTGCTGCGCCGCTTCGTAGTGGATGTCTGCGGCTGCGCAACGCTGTGGACCGCCGCGAACATCATCGAGGACCAGATCGTCCGCGTTCGCGAACAGGTGGGGAGCGATGAGGTCGTGCTCGGCCTGTCGGGTGGCGTGGATTCATCGGTCGTCGCTGCGCTCCTGCACCGCGCGATCGGTGAGCAGCTCACGTGCGTTTTCGTCGATACCGGCCTGTTGCGCCTGCAGGAGGGCGACCAGGTCATGGATATGTTCGCCGAGCACATGGGCGTGCGCGTGGTGCGCGTCAATGCGCGCGAGCGTTACTTCCATGCGCTCGAGGGCGTCAACGACCCCGAGGCCAAGCGCAAGGTCATCGGCCGGCTGTTCGTCGAGATCTTCGATGAGGAATCCAACCGCCTCACGAATGCCCGCTGGCTCGCGCAGGGCACGATCTATCCGGATGTCATCGAATCGGCTGGCAGCAAGACGGGCAAGGCGCATGTCATCAAGAGCCACCACAACGTCGGTGGCCTGCCGGAGACGATGAAGCTCGGCCTGGTCGAACCACTGCGCGAGTTGTTCAAGGACGAAGTGCGCCGTCTCGGTGTCGAACTGGGTCTGCCGAAGTCGATGGTCCACCGGCATCCGTTCCCGGGCCCGGGTCTCGGTGTACGTATTCTTGGAGAAGTGCGTCCTGAGTATGCGGAACTGCTCGCGCGTGCCGATCACATTTTCATCGAGGAACTGCGCCGCGCCGATCTCTACGACAAGGTCAGCCAGGCGTTCGCGGTGTTCCTCCCGGTGCGCTCTGTCGGCGTCGTGGGCGACGCACGCGCCTATGAATGGGTGATCGCGCTGCGCGCGGTCGAAACCATCGACTTCATGACCGCGCATTGGGCGCATCTTCCGCACGAGTTCCTCGGGCATGTATCCAACAGGATCATCAACGAGGTACGCGGTGTCTCGCGCGTGGTGTACGACATCAGCGGCAAGCCTCCGGCGACGATCGAATGGGAATGAGGCGCGCGATCTCGAAGGCCGTCCTCGATGGCCGTGCCTGCTGAGCTGATGGAAGCACCGTCACTCGACGACTATTGGATGCGCGAAGCGCTGGGCCTGGCCGCGCACGCGCGCGACAGGCACCACGAAGTTCCGGTCGGTGCGTTGCTGGTGAATGCCGAAGGTGCGGTGATCGGCCGCGGTTGGAACCGCAACATCGGCGACCAGGATCCGAGCGCGCATGCGGAGATCGTCGCGATGCGTGAGGCGGCGCGGCACGTGGCGAACCACCGCCTGCTCGGAACGACCCTCTACGTCACCCTGGAGCCCTGCGCGATGTGTGCGATGGCG
>SCUY01000161.1 GCA_004322525.1 Lysobacter sp.
GATGGGCGCAATGATGCCGACGCACCCGCACTCATCCAGACGATATCGTGCGACAGCGCAATGGCATTCGCCGCGAAAGCCGCATGCTCCGCCTCCGATAGAACGATGGCATGCGAGGCATACAACGAGACGATCGCCGCTGCCACCTCGTCGTCTGCGAAGCCCCGAGGACAGAGCAGTGCAGCGCGGCCAGCGAGTACGGCCAGTACCACGTTCGTGTGGTACTCCCCTGGCGCGAGGTCGAACAGGAGTGTCGCGCGCAGCCCGAAGGCTTCGTGCATGAGCTGCGCGCCGGTCTCGTCGCAGCGTTCGGAGAGCCCGGCGAATCCGATGCCACGCGCGCGATCGATCACCAGTGCGCCAGTGAGTTCGCACGGATGGGCCTGCGTCGAGAGATCGATGATCGGATACTCGAGCACCGTGGAAAAGAACGCGTGTATGTCGGGGCGCTTTGCTTCTTCCTGGCGTATGGCATGGCGCATGCGGCCGACAATCGCACGCGGGCCGGCAGCGGGGCGCGCGGTCGCGAAGACGTTGTTGGGAAATATGCCGTCCGGCGTCTGGGCATGTCCGGGAAACGCGAGGGTCGGCAGGCAGTCTGCCAGCGCCCGCTGCAGCGCCCTGTGCTGGTCCGTCGCGCGCCCGGCGTCGAAGGCCTCCATCGCCGACATGTAGCGGTTATCGCGCGCGGAGTCTTCGGCGCGTCGGAATTTCTCGGGTGACACCAGAAAGGCGGCGCGGGCGATGGCCGCGTCGAATTCCGGTGCGCGGCAGCTGGCCACGTCAAGGAACGCAGCGGTATCGCGCGTGATCATCAGTGGTCGCTCAGGTGGCTGATTTCGGTCTCGTGCAGGGGCCGAGTGCACGCGAGCGCCTGTTCGATGAGCGCGACGCCCGCGCCATCACGGTGCGCCCCTTCGCTCAGCACTTGCCGGAACGCGCGACCGCCACGTTCGCCGTTGAACAGGCCCAGCAGGTGACGGGTGATGTGCTTGAGCAATGCCCCATGCTCGAGTTGCTGGCGGATGTACGGGACATAGGCGAGCAGCAATGCTTCACGTGTCTGCGTGCCGCCGCCGTAAAGCGATGCATCGAGCCGGTGCAGCGTATAGGGGTCGTGATAGGCGGCGCGCCCCAGCATCACGCCATCCGCGTGCCCGAGGTGTCGGGCAGCGGCGTCCACTTCGGTGACCCCGCCATTGATGATGATCCTCAGATGCGGGCGAAGCCGCTTGAGGCGATAGGCCCAGTCATAGCGCAGCGGCGGCACTTCGCGGTTTTCCCTGGGAGACAGGCCCTTCAGCCATGCATTGCGCGCGTGAACGACGAACGTGCGGCAGCCGCCGGCGGCGACCGTATCCACAAAATTAAGAAACCCCGCGAAATCGTCGTCATCGTCGATGCCGAGCCTGCACTTGACCGTGACCGGCACATGAGGGCGGCCGCTGGTACGCACGGCGTCGATCATCGCCGCCACGCAATCCCTCACCAGTTCCGGTTCGCGCATCAGGCAGGCACCGAATCGTCCGGCCTGCACCCTGTCTGACGGGCAGCCGCAATTCAGGTTCATCTCGTCGTAGCCCCATTCCGCCGCGATCACCGCGGCGTCGGCCAGCAGCGCCGGATCACTGCCACCGAGCTGCAATGCCACCGGATGTTCGCTCGCATCCATCGCCAGCAGTTTGGCGCGATCACCATGGATCACCGCGTTCGCGTGCAACATCTCGGTGTACAGCAGTGCATGCGGCGCCAGCACCCTGTGGAATGCCCGGCAATGCGTGTCGGTCCAGTCCATCATCGGCGCAACCGAAATCACGTCGGCCGCATACGGCACGTCAGGATTGTGATCCACGGAAAGCGCCGGCTGTGACGAGCGAGGAATTCTAGCCTGCAGAGGCTATGGCCACCCCGGCGTCAGTCCTTGTCCGGCGCACGCGTCAAGGATGGGATTGACGTTACCGTGTCATGCGATCCCATCGCATGGCCGCACATAAATCCGGTATCAGAGCCATCCGACGCCGATATGCGTCGTCTATAGCGCGAGCATCCAATGCTTCATTCGCCCTTGGACTCACCACCTGCCCCAGGCCTTGGCATGGGTTGAGATGCCAGCCCACGACGGCCTGAAGCGGCTGAATTGATCGCGTTCGTTCCGTTCGGATACCACGGGGACGTGGCGGAGCTCAAAGCCGCGCCGCTGGCGGTCGAGGGAGCGGACAGTGGCGCCGCCTTACCGTACGCCTGCTGTATCGCAGTTGGGTAGGCGCCCCCCGCAGCCCGTCCAGCTGCGGTAGACCCGCTCTGCGGGCTGAAATAACCCAGGGTTCCATTGAAAAACATCGCCGCCATCGGGGGGGCGCTGACGATCAGTCCAGTGAGGATCACCCCCATCCCGCCCTGCTGCATCGCCTGGCTCGTAATGCCGTCATTGAAATTGGTTCCGATGAACCTGCCGAGCAAGGCAGTCGACCAGAAAGCCGCCGACACCCGCACCACCATATCCAGGGCGATCGACACCATCGCACTCAGAACAGCCATGGAGAACATCGTCCCGATGCCGTAGTAGAGCCATTTGCTGAACAATGGCCTCGTCTGGTCGAAGAGCAGGGACAGGATGAACAAGGGTCCAAGGCCGATAAAAAGCGCGAGTGCCACCTCATAGAGCAGCAGCATCATCCCTCCCATCAGGGCCGGGCCACCCGTTCCAAGCCCGGTAAACCACAGGGCTCGTGACTTTGCACTGTCGATTGTCGGGTCACCCGCGACGTCAAGCGCGTCGATGCTCGTCAATGCCACCTGCATCCATGCCAGGCTTTTATCGATCGCCGCTTCGGGAGAGCTGTGCGACCCGGTGACCGCCCAATGGATCTCGCTCTTTACGTCTGTCAAAAGAAAGGAATGCAGCCGCGTTCCGAACATCGACATACCCGTGGCTATCGTGAGGATCAGCGTAGCGCGCAGTGAGTTCATCACCAGCAGCATCATCGACTCGCGCGAGCGACCGGTCACGATGCGCCAGCCCTGCAGCATGATCCACAGGATCATCAGCGTCAGCGCAAGGCCTCCGACCCATTGCATGAGTCGAGCCAGCATAGCTATTCCAAGGTCCTGCACCTCATGGCGGAGGTACTGCAGGATCGTCCGGAAAAATATGAAGTCCCCGACCGACTGTACCCGGCCCGCCAGCCACGCGAGCACACTGCTTCCGCGCATA
The DNA here is from genome assembly GCA_004322525.1 of Lysobacter sp. Lineage (GTDB taxonomy): Bacteria > Pseudomonadota > Gammaproteobacteria > Xanthomonadales > Xanthomonadaceae > Cognatilysobacter. Next base: position 3,215 of record SCUY01000161.1, read on the forward strand.
CCATCCATAGTCATGTTCCCAAGGCCCCGTGGCCCATCAGCGAGGCGTCTAGTTGCCGATTTTGAGTGCGCTTTTTAGCGCGCCGGTCCTGACGAGTGTGCCGATCTCATTCCGCTCACCCTGCAGTGCCATCTTCGCCAGTTGCCGCTGACTTTCCTGCAGTGAATTGACGATGCCATCGTAGGCCTGCATGCGCGCATTCCAGGCACCCATCTGCGTCGCAAGTTCCGTCATCAGGTGCGCGGAAGCCTCAGCCGCGGCATCGACCGTGCCCTGATTGTTGTCGCTGGCCCTCATGGACTGGACGCGCTTCACGTCGGCCTCCATGCGCGGCACGGTATCCCGCAGGAACATCACGGTCTCGTTGTACTTGGTGTTCTGGATGCGTTGCATGGACGTGCAGATCGCGCGTTGCTGCGCGATGTAGTCATCATCCCGGTTCGGCACGATCGACTGCAGCATGCCGCGCAGGCCCGCGCCTGATCCACATCGCTGCGCCACCAGGTGATCCGGCCCCACCGTCTCGAGTTTCTTCCCTGCCGGTAGCTGGAAGCTCTTCATGATGCCCTTCATCGTTACCAGCTGCTGTTGATAATGCGCATAGGTCGCGTACCAGCGTTGCGCTTGCGTGGCGTACTCGGCGCCGTCCTTCGCCATGCCCTGGAGCTGGGTCAGGATGTTCTGGATCTGGTGTATGGGGTCGTTGACGATGGTCTGTGCGCGGCCCATGGAGGGCCCAAAGCCGAGTGCGACCGCGATGGCCAGTGACACGGCCTTCAGGTATGGGGTGTGGACCGGTTTCATAGCGTCATTCCTTTGCGTTTGTTAGGCGACAAGCGACGTCCGCGCTGCCGTGGCCTGCACGGCCTTACCTGATCCTTTCCGGCAGGCATAGAAGAA
>SCUY01000162.1 GCA_004322525.1 Lysobacter sp.
CGCGCTCGACCGGGTCGACCTGGTCGATATCGCGGTCGAGGAACGGTGCCAGTGCTTCGTCGAGCGTCTCGTGGTGTGCATCGACGCCGGCGACAAGGTCCTCGAAATACTCGAGGTCCGCCACTTCGTGCGCCTGCTCATGCGCGAACTGGGCAATCACGTTGCGCACGTCGGCGCCGGACATCTGCCACGCGTAGACGGCCTGCAGCGCACGGCGACGGGCGCGGGAACGCGCGATGGGATCGATCCCGTCCTTGCGGACATGTCGGCTCATACGTCTGCTCCGGCCGGCAGCTGCGTCAGCAGATGGGCCATTTCGATGGCGACCAGCGTCGCTTCCTCGCCCTTGTTGCCATGGCTGCCGCCGGCGCGCGCCTGCGCGTCCTCGAAGCGGTCGACCGCGAGCACGCCATTCGCCACCGGGATACCGCTGTCGAGCGCGACCTGCATCAACGCATCCGAGCAGCCATCGGCCACCTGTTCGTAATGCCGTGTGTCGCCGCGAACCACGCAGCCGAGCGCGATGATCGCGGCATGCCCACCTCGCGAGGCCAGCCGCGCGGCCACCACCGGTATCTCCCACGCACCGGGCACGCGGATGACATCGATCGCCCCATCGTCAACGCCGTGGTTCGAGAAGGCCACGCGGGAGGCGGCGACCAGCGAGTCGGTGATGCGCGGGTTCCAGCGGCTGGCGATGATGGCGTAGCGGGCGCCGGGGGGGCTGCGCAGATCGCCTTCGAGATGCGGCATCGTGAGGATTCTCGGGAAGCGGTCGCCGATTCTACCGGGTCGCCACGGGCGATCCGTTCGCGCCGGTCAGCCCGAGGCGTCGGTGTAATCGACCACCTCGAGCCCGAAGCCCGCCAGGCCGATCTGCTTGCGCGGGGTGCCGATCACCCGCAATCGCCCGAGGCCCAGGTCGGCGAGAATCTGCGCACCCGCGCCATTGCGACGCCATTCGGCCAGGCCCGTGGCGCGCTGCTCGCTTCCAGCCACTGGGTTCTCACGCAACCGGGCCAGCAGCGCGGATGGGTCCATCGGCTCGGACAGCAGCACCAGCGCGCCACGCCCCTCCCGCGCGATCTGCGCGAGCACGTCGCCCACTGCCGGGCCGAAATCCGGCCGCCGCCAGTGCAGCGCATCGGCCAGCGGGTTGAGCATGTGCACGCGCACCAGCGTGGGAATCGACGGGTCGGCATCGCCGCGCAGCAACGCGAAATGCAGCGCGTGGCTGAGGCGATCCCGATAGGCGCACAGCAGGAAGGGCCCATGCTCGGTCTCGATCTCGCGCGTCTCGACACGCTCGATGGTGTGCTCGTTTTCCAGCCGGTAGCGGATCAGCGCCTCGATCGAGCCCATCTTCAGGCCATGCTCGCGGGCGAAGACTTCGAGTTCCGGACGGCGCGCCATCGAGCCATCGGGATTGAGGATCTCCACCAGCACGCCCGCCGGCTCGAAGCCGGCCAGCAGCGCGAGGTCACTCGCGGCCTCGGTATGGCCCGCGCGATTGAGCACGCCGCCGGGCTGCGCCATCAGCGGGAAGATGTGGCCGGGCTGGCTGAGGTCGGCCGCGGTCGCGTCGGGCCGCACGGCGGTGCGCACGGTATGCGCGCGGTCATAGGCGGAGATGCCGGTGGTGACGCCTTCGGCCGCCTCGATGCTCACGGTGAAGTTGGTGTGGTGCGACGACGTGTTGTCGCGCACCATCGGTGGCAGGCCGAGCTGGCGGCACCGCTCGCGCAGCAGCGACAGGCAGACCAGCCCGCGCGCATGCGTGACCATGAAGTTGATGTCCTGCGGCCGCACGAGCTCGGCGGCCATGATCAGGTCGCCCTCGTTCTCGCGGTCCTCGTCGTCGACGATCACCACCATGCGGCCGGCGCGGATCTCTTCGAGCAGTTCGGGGATCGGGCTGAAGGGCATGCTGCGGACTCGGGGAGCGGTCGCGCATTTTACGCCGCGCGGGCCAGGCGCCCGGCGGAACGCTGTGATGCGGCTCAGCCGGCGGTGCGGCCCTGCAGCAGGCGTTCGACATAGCGGGCGACGAGGTCGACCTCGAGGTTCACCGGATCACCGATCACGGTCGCGCAGAACGCCGTGTGCGCGATCGTGTGCGGCACCAGCGCGACCTCGAAGCCGGCGTTGTCCACCGCGTTCACGGTGAGGCTCACGCCATCGACGCAGATACTGCCCTTGGTCGCGACATAGCGCAGTACGGCGGCGGACGCGGTGAACCGCCAGCGCTGCGCGCGCGCATCGTCGAGCACCGACGCCACCGCGCCCACGCCGTCCACGTGCCCGCTGACCAGGTGCCCGCCGAGCCGATCGGTAGGCAGCATCGCGCGCTCGAGGTTGACTGCGCGCCCCGGCGGCAACACGCCGAGCGTGGTGAGGGCGAGCGTCTCGGTGGATGCATCGGCCTCGAACCCTTCGGCATCGAAAGCGATCACGGTGAGGCAGACGCCGTTGACGGCGATGCTTTCGCCCAGGGCCACGCCGTCGAACGGCAGCGTGCCTGCCGCGATGCGCAGCCGCACGTCACCGTCGCGGTGCTCGCGCATGGCCAGCCAGCCCACGCCGGCGACGAGCCCGGTGAACATCAGGCCTTCCTCCGCAGATGCAGGAACAACGGCCAGCGCAGGCATCGGCTCCCCTGCGGATCGCCCCAGGCGGCGGTGAGCGAGGCACGATGCTGCGCCACGGCGTCGTTTCCGGTGCGCTCGCGATGCCGCACCACCGCCGAATAACTGGACAGGTAGCCGAGCAGCCGCGCGAGCGTCCAGTCGGCTTCCAACCACAGCGTCGGTGCGGGGAGCGGCTCGAAGGGCCAGCGGAAGGCGGCGTAATGGCCATCGACCAGCGACCGGCCGAGGGGCCAATCGGTGTCGATGTCCTGCCGGAAGGCCGCGACCGCCGTCTCCATGCCCGCGGGGGATGCGAAGTCCGCATATCCCCAGGCCGCGAGCACACCGCCTGGCACCAGCACGCGTTCGCATTCGGCGAAGAACGCGTCGAGGTCGAACCAGTGCAGGGCCTGCGCGACGGCGACCAGTCGCACGCTACCGTTGGCGAGCCCGGTGCGTTCGCCCGGCTCGACCGCGAGCGACACACGCGGCGTCGGGGCGGACGCCGCCCAGTGCTGCGCGAGCTGCCGCGAGCTGGGGTCTGTGGCGTGGACGTGCGCGAAGCGCGATGCAAGCCCGCGTGTGGCCTGCCCGCTGCCGCAGCCGGGCTCCCAGACGCGGGCCGTCGCTTCCACGTGCCCGGCCAGGGTGTCGAACAGCGCATCCGGGTAGTCCGGCCGCGACGCCGCGTACGTGGCCGCGACGGTCGAGAAGTGATCGTTCCGGCTCATGCCGCGGGCTGCGGTTCAAGCAGCAGGCGAAGATCGTCGCCGACCCGCCGGGTCTCCACCAGGCGCAGGTCATGGCGTTGCGACATCGCCTCGATACCGAGCCCGTCGAACAGCGGGCGTGCCTGCGCACCCAGCAGCACGGGGGCGACGTAGAGCAGCAGTTCGTCGACGAGGCCGGCGGCGAGGAAGGCACCGGCCAACGTGGCGCCCGCTTCGAGCTGTACTTCGTTGATGCCGCGCTCGGCCAGCAGGCGCAGCACCGCTTCGAGGTCGAAGCGCCCTGCCCGCACCGGCACGGCGACCATGTCGGCATCGACGCCACGCGGCACCCGGGCGTCAG